>CAZNIA010000065.1:0-1686 GCA_964572995.1 Candidatus Woesearchaeota archaeon | reverse complement strand
CTGAACTGAAGTTAATTTCTTTTATAGGAAAAGCAATTCTGGGTGTTAATTGTGATTCTGACTCATTGTTTTCTTGTTCCATTTTAACTTATATATAGGGCAATTTACCTTGAAATATATGATGTTTTAGGCTTTATAAATGTTGTTTTTAGGTGTAATTATAGAGTAGTACTTTCGTTGATAATTAGGTGGGGAATTTATACGTCTACAACTAATTGATAATTGCTATTTATGTAGACGTAAATATAAGGGCATTATTAAATGATTATCAGAATCTTATTTTTTCTTCCCTGATTAGGGTATATAAGAAATGGATTAGGGGGCGCAAATCTCCTTTTGTTTGGGAAGATTCCAATGCATCATAATAGAGATACTTCTTTTGAGCAGGTATGTTTAGCATTGGAAAATTGTGCTTATGTAATATAAAATTCATGAGCAGTCTTCCAACCCTGCCATTTCCATCTACAAAAGGATGGATTGTCTCAAAAGCAGAATGAAAATATGTTGCAAGGATTAATGGATGGAGTTTTTTCTTGTTTTTTGAATACCAGGACAAAAGGGAGCCCATTTCTCTTGGAACTTCTTTTGATTTGGGAGGAAGCCACTTAGTCCCCCTTATATAAACCTGAAGTGTCCTGTACTTTCCTATCTGATTTTCCAGTTCTGGTTTTAATGTCTTTTTGGTGACTAATTGGTGCAAGTCAAGGATGAGTTTCTTAGTTATGTCTTTCTTGTAATTTAAGATAAAATCAAATGCTTCTTTATGATTTATCACTTCATTTATTTCTCTTAAAGATTTTCTTGGGGTTATCCCCTCAAACAAAAGTTGGGAAGTTTCCTGAAGAGTTAATGTGTTACCTTCTATGCTTGTTGAATCATAAGTGAATAGAGAAACAAAGGCTTCATACTTGCTTTCTTCATGATCTTTAGCAGAATAATGCTCTTTTCTTATTCTTTCCAGTTCTTTTTTCTCTTCATCTGAAAGAAGTGTTGAGAGAAGCATCAATTCTTTATCAGCATCATCTTCTATCTTGGATAATTTCTCTTTATCTAAGTCTACCCCAAGATATACTCTTTTTTTAGAAATCTTATTTCCTTTTCTTACAGATTGAACCCTGTAAAAGTATTTTTTGTTGTTTTTTTCTTTAATCTCTGTATAGGCCATAATAGTTATACGTCTACATCTTTTAAATATCTTTCGTTGTAGTAGACGTATAAAGGTAAGGAAGTTTTTGTGTGATTATATAGTGTTAATAATTGAAAATATCTAGAGAATATTAAACTCTTAGCTGAGAAACACAGCTATTTAACAGGTTAACGAAAGACATACAAATATATAACTTTTGTAGATATGATACATTATTCATAGTAAGAGAAATGTTTGATTATATTATGTAATTTTATAGTGACAATAGAATAATAATGTTTTTAAACGTGTAAGAAGTGGGTTTTTTTATGAACAAAGGCTTGATTTATGCTAATAAAGAAATATTGGAGATGTTGAGAAAATAAATGCCCATCTTAAATAAATACAATGAATTAGGAGAAATGGTTGCAGGAGATTATATTAAAGGATTTTTAAAAGATGTTAGAAAATGGAGTCCTGAAGGTATTGATTATATGAGACACCTTGAATGTTTAGCAGGATTTCATAGAACACTTGTTAAAACAGAAAAAATGGATTTT
>CAZNIA010000064.1:0-1925 GCA_964572995.1 Candidatus Woesearchaeota archaeon | reverse complement strand
CAAATCCAATAAATTATCTAAAAGAATAAAATTCATGAAAGGACTTGAGATAGCTTGTTTATCAGGGATGGTTCTAGGAACAGGAGTTTTGTTTACAGGTGGTTTAAAAGAGAACAATAAAATATCTTATACTGGTGTTGGGATTTATATGGTTTCATTGATTGGAACGACTTACTCTTATGATAAAAATAAACACTATAAGACAGATAAACAATGGTTAGATAATTTAGCGGAATTAGATTATGTAGAAGATAAGAAAAATGGAGATGAGAAATAAAATGGCAAAAGAAATAAGACTTCCTCCTGCAGAAAAGTTAGACATAAGTGATAACCAAGGAGAACTAAAGCCAGAAATGGTACTCAGAATATTTGATAAATCAGATATAGAAAAAAACATTCCAATCAACTTGGATAATCTTCAGAAATCTTCTTTGGACTATCTTGGAAATTTTTCAACAGCAAGAGATAATGAAGGCTATGGAATAATATACAGGTTAGGAATAAAATACAATGTTTTAGATAATGAAGGAGACACAGCAATTCTTTTCTTGCATTATTATACCCCTTTTGTAGAAAAAGGAATTGAGATGAACAAAGATGCAAAAGGCAAGCAAGATGAATCAATTAAAAAATTCAATAGTCTATTTGCATTACACATGGAGAATATGTTTGGAGTTGAGAATGTGATATCTGTATCAACACCAATGCCTAAATGGATGTTGAGCGAACTAGAAAAAATGATAAAAGGAGACGAACAATAAAATGACAAACCCAACAACCAATGAAAAAGGATTTTATGAGAGAATTATAAGCAAGATACATGAAGAAATGGGTGCAACATTAAAGAAGATAAAAAAATCTATTGACAATAGCTCAAATCCAAGGGATTGCTTTTCTCTGATGAGTTCAATTAAAGAAATATATGAGAATGAAGTAATTCCTTTATTGAAAGAAAGCTACTTAGATGATAAATTATACAAAGAAGTTTATGTATCAAGGGCAAAACTTTTCCATGAAATATTTAATGATGCATATCAACATGCTTCAAAAAGAATAGATGAATTAGGTGTACCACTCGATTCATCAGATTTATCTCTCTCAACATTACCTAAATCATTGGAAAAGATAATTTTTCCAGAGAATAACTAAGAAATAAAAATTGAGATTTTCTTCTTACGTTTTTATATAAGAAAATATGATAGTTGCTTACGTTTTTACGTAAGAAAATTAAATAATAAGATTATTAATTGGTATAACCCTTAACAATTTCTAAAAATTTCAGGGAGCATCTCAAAAACCATGATATTTATTATTGTATAATAGATATTAAAGAATCAAAATAGAAAAGTATAAAAATATTCTTTTTCTATAAAAATAAGTACATTCACGGTTGAAAGACTAAAAATGTATGTAATATTTATTTAAATGGACTGTATGGGATGAATCTTCCGTGGGAAGGTAGCCTATATGGGTTGAGGGGCATTGCCCAGGGCTTAGGCCCATTTAAATTTTTTTAAATACTCTTTTAATGTATTTATCTCCGGATGTGAAAATTCTACAAAATTGTACTTTTGAGAGGCATTTCTGTCTTTTCTCCCAATTGCTGCAACAATGTCTGCTACCTTTAACATGTCATTAAATGAAGCTTGAGATTTAGATATTTGAAAATTAAGTTTATTGGAGGAAGCAATATCCCTTAGATAGGCGATAACCTTATCTATATCCATAAATGTTTCTATACAGACAGTAAGGGGATAACTCTCGTTCATTTTAGAATATTTCTTTAATGCATGAAAATATAATGCTGCAAATATTTTCTCATAATTATGTTCTTTATTTTTCCCGCAGAATTCTATTAAGTCTTTCCAATCTCTTGATTTAAAGTAAGTGCAGACCATCCTTACTCCAAGCCCATTCAACAAGCT
>CAZNIA010000063.1:0-1946 GCA_964572995.1 Candidatus Woesearchaeota archaeon | reverse complement strand
CCAACACCAGATAAATTAAAAAATTGTTTTCCTTCTTCTGTCTCTGTTGAAATCAACTCTATCTTTGTTCCATTATCATTTGCAATACCCTTTAACTCTTTCGCTGACTCTTTACCATACTCTCTAGATAAAAACAAAGTATCCACTGCTCCATATTCCAGAGCTTTCTTTACTCCTTCTTCTTTATATGCTACAAAATCAGGTTTTGCTCCCAACATCTCAAAAAATTTTTCCATCAATTTTTTTTCATAAACTATCTCTTGATTTGCAAGTATGTCTCTGGATTTTTCAACAAGTTCTTTAAGTCCAGATTCATCGCTTCCTCCAATATCTATTCTTCCTATAATTTTGTTTCTTAAAGTTGTTGCAAGATATTCATTATCAATAAATTCATCTTTAGTTGGAATAGGTCCCCCAATTAAAATACCTTTTAACTTTTTATTTTCATAAAAAAGATTTTTCATTTCATCTGCAATTCTTTTATAAAATTCTTTTGTCAAACCTTCTGTGATTCTATGGAATCTCTGAGAACTCTGTCCTCCTGCACGAACTTTACTTGGAACTCCAGAAGTCATTTTTTGGAGAACTTCTATTCTTTTTCCTTCAAGAACTCCTATTGTTGCTTCTTTTCTATCCATAACCAACAAAGCAAATATTTCAGATACTTCCATTAATTCTCGAAGAGGTTCTAAAACAAAATCCTTGTCACATCTATATAATCTTGTCTTTAAAGGCAAAGGAGGTTCAATCCCCCATATTTGCAAATCATCCATCCCTTCAACTTTTGAAACATTTCCACAAAAAACAGCAAGCCCATTTTCAGGATTTCCCTTATAATCTTTAAGATACCTAACAATTTTATCAAGAGCATCAACAACATTTTTTCTTGTTGCTGTAGATTTTATATTCTTAGCAGTAGATTTTTCTGCTTCCAGCTGCTTCTGAACAGAAACAATATCATATCCTGCTGAGATATAAACTGTAATCAATTCAGTATGTCTTCCTTTATGTTTTTCTAATTCTTCAAGAAGAACTTCAAGTTCTGCTTTGCTTATTGCTGCCATGTTTAAAGAAAATGAAAGGGGTTTATAAAATTAGTCAAGAACAGTTCTAGGCCCAATATTTTCTAAATCATGTACATTAAAAGAAAATTCTTGATTAGAGTTAACAAGATAATATCTTTCAGCATTAAAAGAAGTATACTTTAGCTTACCATATCTAATCCCATGATGAAAATCCTGAACCCAAACAAATTTTCCATTAAGTTCTTCTAATTTTTCGCAATTAATTTTTTCCGAAGTTTTATCCATTCCTTTTTCATGAAAATCAGGCATAGGCATAGGTAAAATTCCTACTAAAATTCCAAGATCTTTTAATATTCCCATATTAAATAAAATCCATCTTAACTTTTAAAGATTTATATAATTAAGGATAATTCAATCAAAGAAACTCAACTTCAAACTTTTTTCCTTCTCTTATTGCTTTAGCATTTGAAACATTTTTTAAATCTTCAAGAACAGATTTTATTTCTTCATAATCTTCTTTTCCTAAAGTTAAAACAATCTCTGCATTCATTGCCTTTTTATTAAGGGATTTTTCCTGTCTAACTTGTGAGATAATAGAATAAAGTTTTTCCAGTATCTTTAAGTGATTAGAATTTTCTTTTTTATCTGATTCTGGCCAAGAACTGATATGTATTGATTTTTCTTTTTCATTCTTTCTAAAATATTCCTGATAAATTTCTTCTGTAATAAAAGGCATAATTGGAGCAATAAGTTTCAAAATTGTAAGCAAAGAGCGATATAAAGTATACTGCGCAGATAATTTTGAATTTCCCTCTCCCTGATAAACTCTTTTCTTAACAATCTCAAGATAATTATCACAAAAATCGCTCCAGAAAAATTTTTCTGTATCTAATTTAGCTTTAGAATACTCATACTCTTTAA
>CAZNIA010000062.1:0-1958 GCA_964572995.1 Candidatus Woesearchaeota archaeon | reverse complement strand
CTTGTTTTAAATTTAATATCAAACTTTTTTAAAAATAATTCAAATATATCTTTATGATATAGTTCCTTTCCTGCAATTAAAACAGGTTTATTATGAACATACAATTGAACAAACTTACTACTTACATTTTCAAGAAATTCTTTTTTAAATTCCTTGAATTCAAAATTCAAATAATTTTTCCTATCAATATACCAAAAATTTATTTCTTCCATCTTACTCTAATCCACTCATAAAGTCTCCTTCTCTTCCCCTCTCACCTGTAAAACTCATTCTTCCTTTCTTATCCGGTTTAGAAGCAATAACATCATCAATCCTTAATATCATATTTGCAACTTCTGTTGCAGAATCAATTTCCTGGCTCTTTATATTATAAGGTTCAATTATTTTAGCTTCAAGAACATTTGCAACTTTATTTTCAAACAAATTTAATCCTGCATTCTTATCTCCTGAGTCGTGTTTAGCTCTTAATTCAGTTATAATGTCAATTGGGTCTAAACCAGCATTTTCAGCCAAAGTAGTAGGTATAAACTCCAAAGCATTTGCAAATTCTTCTACAGCTAATCTTTCTCTTCCTGAAAGAGTCTGCCCAAACTGTTTCAATCTTCTTGAAACCTCCATTTCAATTGCTCCTCCACCAGGAACAACTAATCCAGATTTCAAAACACACGAAACATCACCTAACCCATCATCTATAGCTCTTTCAATTTCATCCATAACATGCTCGCTCCCTCCATGAATTAAAATTGTAACAGCTTTAGGATTTTTACACCCTTTAATGTATGTATAAGAATCATTTCCTCTTTTAACATTCTCAACATTCTCAGCTGAACCCAATTCAAATTGAGTTAAATCATTTAAATTGCTTATTATTTTTGCACCTGTGGCTTTAGCAATTTTTTGCATATCGCTTCTTGCAACTCTCCTACAAACATAAATTCCATTTCTAGCTAAAAGAAAACTTGCAAAATCATCCACTCCTTTCTGACAAAAAACAACATTAGCTGTAGATTCTTTAACTAAACTAACAATCTCTTTAATTGAATTTTCTTCTTGAAGCAAAAATCTTTGTAATTGTTCTGGAGAAGAAATTGAAACTTCTGTTTTCAATTCAAGAGTTTTAAGCTCCAATGGAATATCAATTAAAGCTATTCTTGCATCTTTAACATAAGAAGGCATATCTAATGCTATTTTTCCTTTATCAATTACAATACCGGAAATTAATTCACTATCTCCGATACCTTCTCCTCTTGCTTTTTCTATTTTTATATTATCTAAATCAACAAAACCATTCTCTTCAATCTGATTAACTGCCCTAACAACAATCTCTGAAAGATTTTCCTTGGAATCTTCTGCTCCTTTTCCTGTCATTGCAGTCATTGCTATTTGCTTCAAAACAAATTCATCTTTATGTTCAACTTTCATAGCCAAGTCTTTCAAAATCTCCTGAGCTTTTTCTGCAGCAATTCTGTATCCTTTAACAATCACAGTGGGATGTATTTTCTTATCTAAAAGCTTCTCTGCATTCTCTAAAAGTCTTCCGGCAATCATAACAGCAGAAGTCGTTCCATCTCCAACTTCAGATTCTTGAGTCTTAGCAATCTCAACCATCATTTTCGCAGCAGGATGCTCAATCTGCATTTCACTTAAAATTGTAGCCCCATCATTTGTTATTATTATATCATTTAAAGGAGAAACAAGCATTTTATCCATTCCTCTTGGACCTAAAGTTGTTTTAACAATCTCTGCAACAAGTTTAGCTGCAGCTATATTATTTCTTTGAGCATCTTTGCCCATAATCCTTTGTATATCCTCAGGCATTAAAGTTATTGGTTTGTCAGTCATTTTACTGTTTTTTATTTAATTCATTTATACTATTAAAAACCCATTCTTCAACTTTATCTGTTAATTCAAGAATATTCTTATGTCTGTTTAATCTTGCAACCCCTTCCATAGAATTA
>CAZNIA010000061.1:0-1975 GCA_964572995.1 Candidatus Woesearchaeota archaeon | reverse complement strand
AATTATCGATTATTTGTTCTGCTTTTGACCTTACTCTATGACCATCTTCAGAAATAAAGGTTGCAGGAAACTTTGTTCTAAAATCATTTTCTTCTTCCTCTTCTTCTGTTATCTTATAATCTTTAGAGCTCTTTTTTTCTTCCTTATCTCTTTTTAACCAACATTCATAACATAATGGTTTATTTCCTTCTTTCCAAATTCCACACTCTTCACATTTTGTAACCTTTTCTTCTTCTTTAAGCCTATTGCACTCTTTACATAATGGAAAAAATCCGGATTTTGCTCCACATACTTGACAAACCATAAGAGAAGTAAGAGGGTAGATATTATAAATTTTATTGGGATAGTCTAAATATCCTCATCGTATTCATCATGATAATTTTTAACATGCCCATGATAATGATACTTAAATTTGAACCTTTTCTTTAAGTTAGATATATCTTGACTTCCTAGTTTACTAAACTTCTTTATTCCAGGTATATGTGAGACAAAAATAATTTTTTCTGGACTTTCAATATTTTCATTTAATTTTTCTAAAATCTCTTTAATCCTAAAAAATTCATATTTCTCTATTTTATCTTCACTTGTGTGAATACCCATTAGATATAGATTATTATTCAATTTCATAAGTTCAAAATTATAAGGAATTTTTAATCCTTTTAGGGAGTGAATTTCATCTAATATTGGAATAAACCTTTCATCTGAGAAATTTTCCCAAGAAAGAAGAGAATCGTGATTTCCAGAAAAAAATACCACTGGAATATCCTCCTTATTACATTCTCTTATAAATAATTTAAATGAAGTTAACTCTTTTGCATATCTTTTTGACAATCTATTAGAAACATCACGACCAATATATGCTCTTGCTATGTCAAATTCATCTCTCTCTTTACGAGAATATTTTTTTATTATTTTTTTGACATCATAAAACATCTCAAATGCAGTAGGACTTTCTTGAAATATCCTATAAGAAGAATCAAGCGTGCTAAATCCTGAGAGAATATCCCCAACAAAGACAACAGCCTTCAACTTTTCTTTTTTTATTTTATCTAAAAGGGATTGTTTTACCTTAAGACTAAAGTGTTCAATATCAGATACAAATAGAACTTCATTCTGATTAATTTCACACTTTGAAAGCATTTTGGCATCTTCTAATTTCATGCTTTGTTAAAGTTATTCAGAATTATAAATATAGTTATATTTTATTTATTCTTACCAAAAAGGAACATTTACATATGCTAATGCTTTTCCAGATAGAATTTTACTAATTAATTTGTCTTTTCCTTCATAATAAACCAAATGTCCATCAGAATCTTTAATTAATTCTCCTGTTTTAGGATTTTTATAAACAAACTTTCTAATCCCATTCTCTTTTATTTTATATCCTACTTTTTTAAAGAATCCTATATTATGCTCACTTGTAAAAGCAACACCTGTTTTTCCTAGCTTTTTCAATTTCAAGATTCTTGCTTCATTGAGAGCTCTACCATATCCTTTTCCTTTCTCAACAGCCATTCCCCTTCCAATTCCAAGAATTTCATATTTTTTACCATTCAACTCAACCTTAACAGGTTTCATCATTCCAAAAGCAACAATCTTTTCATTATCTTTAACAAAAATAAACTCTCCTCTTGAGTCTTCTCTTTTAAAATCCATCTCTCCTTCTTTACCATATTCTTTTATCCTGGCATTATTCATAAAAGAAATTTCTTTATCTGTTAGGTTCTTGGTCTTTTTTGAGATTATTTGGAAAGTCATTTTAAAATTGCTCCCCTTATTTTTTCCTTATTTTCCATAATATATTTAGTTGAATTTATCATCTCTATCATATATTTTCCTTTATTTTCTTTTTCTTTTTTCATCCAAACATATGCCCAAACAAAAAAGTCTACATTTGCCTTAAGAATAATTGGGATTATCATCTCTTTTTCTTCTTTACTCAATTTGGATATTTTCTCGTATTCTTTTAAGAAAA
>CAZNIA010000060.1:0-2076 GCA_964572995.1 Candidatus Woesearchaeota archaeon | reverse complement strand
ATTATATACAATCAGAAATATACAATAATAGTTTAAAACTTGCCAAAAGAAATTCCGGCATTCTTTATTACGACTGTACAAATTATTACTTTGAAATTGAAGAATCAGAAGGATTAAAGCAATATGGTTACTCTAAAGAACATAAACCAAATCCCATTGTTCAAATGGGCTTATTTATGGATGGAAGCGGAATGCCCCTTGCTTTTTCAATTACCAGCGGAAATACTAATGAACAGCTTACTTTAAAACCTTTGGAAGAGAAAATTTTATCGGATTTCAATCTTTCAAAGTTTGTAGTATGTACAGATGCAGGGCTTGCATCTAATGCTAACAGAAAATTTAATGATAAGGATGACCGTGCTTTTATCACAACTCAATCAATTAAAAAGTTAAAAACCTATCTTAAGGACTGGGCTCTTAACCCTGAAGGTTGGCATCTTTTCGGGGATAAGAAAACCTACAATATTTCAGAGCTTGATGAAGAAAAAGATATGGATAAAATATTTTACAAAGAAAGGTGGATAAAAGAAGATGGATTAGAGCAAAAAATGCTTGTAACCTATTCTGTTAAACACAAATTATATCAACGAAAAATTCGTAATGCCCAAGTAGATCGTGCCTTAAAAACGATAAAAACAAATCCAATAAAATTAAAAAGAATAAATCAAAATGACTTTAAAAGATTTGTTGCAAAGACACACTACACTCCTGACGGTATAGAAGCAAAGAAAGAAAGATACAGTATTGACATTGAATTAATATTAAGAGAAGAGGTATTTGATGGTTTTTATGCTGTGTGTACAAATCTCGAGGATGATGCAGAATCTATTATTAATGCTAACAAAAGACGTTGGGAAATTGAAGAATCTTTTAGAATTATGAAAAGTGAATTTAAAGCAAGACCAGTATATTTAAGTAGAGACGATAGAATAGAAGCCCACTTCATGACTTGTTTTTTATCTTTAATCATTTATCGCCTTCTTGAAAAAAGGCTTAACGAAAAGTATACATGTAGTGAAATTATTGAGAATTTAGTAGATATGAACTTTAACGAAATTAAGTCTGAAGGATATGTACCATCCTACACACGTACAGATTTTACTGATGATTTACATGACTCATTCGGATTTCGTACTGATTATGAAATTGTTACATTAAAAGAAATGAAAAAAATTTTAAGAAAGACAAAAAACAATTAACATTGTGCACTTATTATTCATAATTCAAAATCCTGTAAACTACTCATTTCAATGGATTACAGGATTTTTGTTTTCTTCAATTGTCAAAGACAGGATTATCTACCATATTATTAAAAATAAACACTATTGTCAACATATTTTTAACTTATATTTTTATCATGACGGGTCTTTGACACTTACTAAATAAAAAAATCAATGAAGTCATTGAAATGGCTTTATTTTTTTGTCAAATTTTTAAAATAATGCTTGCCCAATGTAACCCAATGTGTTATAATATACTTATTAATACTTGAGAGGTTACGATGAGACTTCAAATTTCCAGAACTAAAAATGCCGCTTCTTACTATGTTGTTAAAACTGTTTATTCAAATGGGAAAAAGATGAATAAGGTTCATGAAAAATTAGGTACCGAGAAAAATCTCAAAGAAAAACTTGGTGATATTGACATTGAAAAATGGGCTATGGAATATGTTGAGGAACTAAATCGACTTGAAAAAGAAGATAAGCAACCTGATGTAATTAAAAAATATTCTCCTTCAAAAATTATTGAGAAAGGTAAACAAAGTAGTTTTAATGGCGGATATCTTTTTCTTCAACAAATATATTATGAACTTGGACTTCATAATATATGCAAGAAAATATCAGATAAGTATAAATTTACTTTTGATCTTAACTCCATATTATCAAGGTTAATTTATGGAAGAATACTTTTCCCCGCCTCTAAACTTGCTACTCATAAACTTTCCAAGGAATTTATTGAGCAACCAAATTTTGATGTTCACCAAATATATAGAGCTCTTGAAGTTATTGCAAAAGAATCTGATTATATACAATCAGAAATATACAATAATAGTTTAAAACTTGCCAAAAGAAATTC
>CAZNIA010000059.1:1795-2082 GCA_964572995.1 Candidatus Woesearchaeota archaeon | reverse complement strand
TAACCTTCTCATTATCTTCAATAGAAGATACAATAAGGTTAAGAAGAATTTTAGCTTTGGAGACTTTGTTATTAGTACAACTGGAAATGGAAAAGTAGTGAGTCTTGAGATAATGGAATTTTCTAATTTTTTAGAACTAATGGGCCTAAGTCTAAATCAAATAAAAAACTTTGATAACCTCGATCTTATTGTAAAAACAGGTAAAGAACAGTTATTTATTGGAGTAGGATTAGAAAATGGAAACTCTGCCCTAAAACAGATTCCTATAGCAAATATTCCTCTGCAAT
>CAZNIA010000059.1:0-1785 GCA_964572995.1 Candidatus Woesearchaeota archaeon | reverse complement strand
CCCCTGCTTTTATCGTCACAGTTGCAATCGTATTTCCAGAATCGTCAATTGTATTTCCTGTAATGGTTGTTGTAGGACTTGGTTTCTTTTTAAACAGCGATAAAGAAAGTGAAGCAGGATCCACACTCGTTGTATCAGTTACTGCTGTTACACCTGCTATAAATGCAATACCCATAATTATTGTTAATATTAATGCAGAAATAATCACTAACTTTTTCATCCTAAATTCCTTTGTTTTCATTTTGCCATCGTAGGATTTTTTAAATCCCCGTCCTCCAGGAAATTCCTTTCAATTTAACTTCAATCTTCTTGCTCTTCTCTAAATAATCCAGAATAATCATCAGTGTAATATGATTCACTTTTCTCGGGAGTTTTCTTTTCAATTCTGCAACAGAAACAACTTCTTCTTTGGATTTCTTCAAGGTATCTTCTACCATAATCACTGTATTCAATGTTGGCCAGTGAGTGTTCTTTGAAACCTCTTTTTTCACCATCTCTTTAATTCTTTATTTCCCCTTTTTACCCAGTAATAGTTATTAACTTATAACTATTAGATATAAATATGTATTTATATATGTTGTGGTTTGGGGTGAAAATTATCTTTGATTTATTAGGGCAAATAGAACAATTCACATGTCTTTGTACTTTTTTAAAATATCTTCAAACCTCTTCAATGATTTCTTGTAATCTTTATTGAAATACTTAACATCATAAAGTATTCTTTGAACAAAGAAGTTGATGTAAATGAAATCCAGATATTCTTCTGTAAGGTACTTAGTTGAATTCACAGAATTATATCCTTCAAGATAAGCTTTTTGTTTTTCAGGAGTGGGGCAGAACTTCAAATAAGCTTTAGCAAACCCAAAACCTTTAATTCTTGGAGCTATACTCTCAATATCTACCAAGTAAACTTTACTTTCTTTATTTAATATGAAATTATCAGGAGTACAGTCATTTATATCCAATGCCATAACAGGCTTAACTCTTGCTTTCAAAACCTCATAAACTCTCTTTATTTCTTTTTCTTTTTTCTTTGGATTTGAGGTATACTTGGTTTTTGTTAATTCTTTTAGTTGATTGTAAAATCTTTCACTCGTATTTCCTTTAACTTCAACTTTATTGATATACCCTGCTATTTTACCTATCTGTTTCAAGGTATTCAAGGATTCTTTTCCAGTAAGCTCTCTCCCTTGAATATATTCAAACAAAACATCTTTCTCAAATCTTCCTAAGAATTTTGGTAAAAAATCATATTTTGCAAACCTTTTAGAAATGGACTCATATCTTTTTGCTTTCAAAACTTCTTTGCATCTCCTTAGAACATACTTTTTACCAGAATACTTCAATAAATGAACTTCCTTGCTTAACCCCCCTCCTTGCTTCCTAGATATTAAAAGAGAAATATTCCCTTTTTTGATTATCTCTTTCATGATAATAATTAGATAAAATTGTTTATATTTATTATGGCTAGAACACGATTTCATTTCACTTCAATAATTACTTCTTCAACAAGACTTCCATGTCTAATTCCAAATCTTCAAAACGGGTTTTCAAGAAAGAACGAGCATCCTCTACTCCTTTATTGTAAATCTCAAGCCCTGCATTTTTCAAGAAAAAATCAAGAATAGCTTCACCCTGAATAATACCTATATCTTCATCCCTTTCATTCTTGAAGAAAGTTATTATTTCCTGGATTCTCTATCTCATTTCTTCTCCTTAATCTATCATTCTTTCTAATTATCTTCTTCAATTGCCGTGAGGCTTTCTTTCTGACTTTCTTTACTC
>CAZNIA010000058.1:0-2152 GCA_964572995.1 Candidatus Woesearchaeota archaeon | reverse complement strand
TTTGTTGTTACTTTTATTATGAAAATCATTTTGTTTTCCTTGTTGTGTTCCAACTACCTCTTAATATCTAAGAAGTAGATGCTAAATTAAAAAATTGTGTGTTTATAAAAGTTTGGTTATCCTATCTTTTTTAATTTTCCAATTAATGAGCTTAAAACATCCTTTTCAATTGAATTAATTTTTTTATAAACCGGATTTTTTATGTTAATTATTCCTTCTTTTAACTGAGTATCTGTTGTTTTTCCTAAATAAAATCTATAATCTAAGTATGTTCTATTACATAAATCATAAACAACAAAGATATGTTTTGAAGAATTTTTTTTATATCTCTTTATTCCCAGATAAATAGAATTAATTGGATCTGCTTCTCCTAATTTCAAAAGATATTCCTTATGGATCTCGAAAATTCCCATAAAAAATAGATTAAATTGGAATTAATAAAAATTTAGATAATTAAAAATCTAATAATTTAAGAAATTTAATAAAAAAATAAGAATAAAAAATGTTTATTCCTCTAGGTTCTTCTTAGCTAAAAATCCCCACCAAGCATTTCTTGTTTTTACAACTTCTCCAGTTCCAGCATCTACTTGTGCTTGAGTTCTCATTTGAGCTTTAATAAAACCAAGAACTTTAACTTGTTTTTGGGCTTTAACTTCATAAGCTGCTTTTGTTTCGTTTTTTTTGCCAACTTCTTTAAGTTCTATTTCACAACCTGTTTCTTCACATTTAGCTCCTAAAACTTCTAAAGCCTTTTCAGAAGCAGTGTCTGGCATAACTTTAACTTCTGCATTCATTCCATTTGAAAGTTGTGCATAAGTTTTACCGTCTTCTCCTTGGGACATTTTCATTTCTGTTTTTGCTTCAGATTTTCCATCTTGAGAACGGATTGTTGAACCAAATTCAGAATTAGTTTGAACCTGTAACTGAGATGCTTCTCCTTTATTCTGAGTTTGTGTTGCAATTAAATTGCCTTCTTGAGAACCATTAGCATTCTCGTTGCCGGATTCAAGAGCACCCGAATCTTCAGGAGCGTTTGTTCCTGCTTCAAGATTTGCACCTGTTGTGGTTACAGTATCTCCTGCTGCTGCAAAAACAAAGGAAACTGCTAGAAGAAATACAAAAAAATACATAAATAGTTTGTTCATTATATTCATACCTCCTTTCAAAAACTTAAATATTTTATGTGTTTTTATATAGAATTCAACTTTTAAAAAGTTTGTTTGTTACTTAGGAATCTTTTTCAGCAATTCTTCTAAATACTCTTTCTCTCCACAAGTAAAATTATGAACATAATCATAAGGTGGATTTAAAATCAGTTTATTTTTCTCGTTAAATCTATACTCTTTAAATTGAATAAGTGAAAAATTCAAAACAATCTCTTTAAACCTCTCCTTGAAAAGAAAAGGTTTATCCACTAAAATTAAATTATCTACTTCTAACCTGTTTGGAGAAATTCTTTCTCCAAGATACATCCCATTATAACCTTCATCTGAGAGTATTAATCTGTAAATTTGTTGATACTCTAGAATATTTTTCATAAATAAACTCTATCAAGGCGGATTAATAAAAACTTGTATTATTTAAGATAATTATTGAAAAGGATAGAAAGAAATTATAAATTAAAGAGGTTTAAATCTCCCACTTAATTATTCCCATTATAATTGAGATTATAAAACCAAACAATCCTAAAATACCTATTCCAATAGCAGAAACTTTTGCTGTCAACTGAAATTCTTTTTTAGTTGGTTTTTTTAGAACTTGCCATACTCTTTTACACTTCAATAAAAAGGATTTTGTTTTTTCTAACATATTATTAACAAATATAAAGGGTTTTTAAAATTATTTAAATTAGTTTTTATTATTCAAATTTTTAATAACAGTGTAGCTGTTGTTTAAAGAATTATAATACAACAATCCTACTTCTTTAAGGGTGTCTAGATATTGTTTAACAGTTAGCTCTTCAGTCATATGATCTGACCCTCCCTGTGTATCTATTTCTTTAAGAAGTTCATCTAAAGAAAAACTCTGTTCTTCTTTGAGTTTTTCACTTACAATCATCTTGGTTACATCCATTTTGATTGACATTTTAATTTTCAAAAAAATCTATTCCTAGTTCTTCTTCAATCTCTTTTCTTTTTATTGCATCAAGAGA
>CAZNIA010000057.1:0-2221 GCA_964572995.1 Candidatus Woesearchaeota archaeon | reverse complement strand
TTCAATTCTGGATTAAAAGAAAAATCAATAATCTTCGTATTTGTCCTTTGTTTCTGGTTTTGGTTTCTCTACCTTCTGTATCTTTGCGAAAGAAGGTGTTGCTATAACTAAATTCTCTCCAAATCCAGCAATTGTACCCTCAAGAGCATCAGTTGTCTTCTTAAGCTTAGATATTGCTCTTTTTAGTTCAATAGGGTCTTTTTGCTTCAAAGTCTTTATCTCAACGATGGTAATTGTATAGCCTTCTCTTAAAGCATTAAGAACTTCATTGATATCCTCATATTGCTTTAGAGTGAAAAGCTTAACCATTACTTTATTATCTCTTTCTTCCTTGGTTAAATCGATTTCAATATATTCATCTCCATCTCTTCCACCAGACATTGAAAAAGCTTTTTTTATTTTTTCAAACACCATGATAAATTTATAATTGAGAGATTTATAAAGATTTCGGATTTTTTTTAGATATTTTCATCTTTATATAGTAATAAGTTAAATTTTAAATAAATAATGTAAAAAAGGGGAATTGAAACAAAAATAGAAGTTTTACTTGGATTTCTTTAAATCTTCATCTCTTATTTTCTCTATTCTAGAAGTTAAAGAAGATTCTTGTTTTTCAAGTTCATTTATTCTTAATTCAAATATCTTTATTTTAGAAGAAATCTCTTCTTTTATCTTGGATTTATCTGTTCTTAGCATAATCTGTCCAATTACCTTGAAAACCTCATCTTTAGATTTTTCTAATTCAGCAAGGGCTTCTTTTGTTTCAGATAACTCCATCTGAAAAGCTTGTTTTTGAAACAATAAATTTTGTAAACCTTGTTCTAAAAATTGTATTTCTTGAATATTTTTTTCTTTCATTTTAATAAATATTGTTTTATTGAGCGGATTACTCTGCTTTTATTACTTTAACCTTTGTCCTAGGTTTGAAGAAGATCTTGCTTCCACAAAAAGGGCAAAGAAATCTTTTTTCAAGATTCTTGTCTGTAACTTTCTTTCCGCATTTAAAACATTTATAGGTTGCCATTTTATATTATTTAAACAGTGTAGCTGTCTCCTGCAAATTTCTTATTGCATTTAGAGCAATGCCAAATTCCACTAGCTAATCTTTTAACTCCTAGCTTTTTACAAAAAGGACATTTTTGTTTTTTTCTTTGTTTTGATTCAACTTGAACTAATCTGTCTCTGACTCTTTTTCCATATCTTGCACCGAATCTTCCTGCAGATTTTGTTTTTTTTGATTTTGTTGTCATTTTAATTTTTGGTCTTTATTTAAAGTGGGGCTACCCGGATTTGAACCGGGATCGCGAAGTCCCAAACCTCGAAGGCTAACCAGATTACCCCATAACCCCTCATGAAAAAATAGCTAATTGCAATTTATAAAGTATTGGATTAGCTTATTTATTTTTTCTTTGCAGGCTCTTTAGCTTTTGCTGCTGGAGCTGCTTTTGCAGATGGTGCAGCTGCTGCAGGAGTTGCAGTTGTTGCTGCAGGGGCAGCCTGTTCTGCTGCTTCTTTAGCGGCTTGTTCTTGTTTCAACATTAAATCTTGTTTCTTTTGAATTTCCTTGAGATATTCACTTAACACCTTTTTCTTTTCAGAGGAAGTTTCTGTTTTAACCTGAGTTATTTCTTTATCATATTTACCTGCTTCAATATCTCTTTCAATTTCTTTAGCTGGCTTATTTTCAATTAATATTCCTAAACTTACACAAGTACCTGCAACAACTTTAACTGCAGATTTCAAATCTTTACAAAGTAAATTCTGCATTTTTGTTTTTGCTACAGATATTATTTGTTCGATTGAAGCATTTCCAACTATATTCTTAAGCTGAGCACCTGAACCTTTAGCAAGACCCAATTCTTTTTTAAGAAGTCCTGATACTGGAGGCGAGAATATTTTGACTTCAAAACTTTTTGTTTTAACATTAACATCTAATTCAACAGGAACTTTCAATCCTTGAAAATCGGAAGTAGCTTCATTTATTTTCTGAATAACTTGATTTATAGGTATTCCTGCTGGCCCTAGTTTCTGGCTTAAAGCAGGACCAGGCTTCATTGCCCCTCCATCTGCCAAGAGTTTAATTATCATTTTCTAAATCCTCACGTCTGATAACTTTAATGTTATCTATTTTGACTGTAACTGGTAATGGAACAACTGCTCCAAACAAGCTAACAACTACTTCTTCTTTTTGTTTGTCTATTCTTAAAACTTTCGCCTTTTC
>CAZNIA010000056.1:0-2225 GCA_964572995.1 Candidatus Woesearchaeota archaeon | reverse complement strand
TATATGAATTAGATGTTCTTAATGCATATATTCCATACCCCGTGGTTCCAGCAGGATTTGTGTCTTGAATTATGCAATTTTTTATTGTGATATTTTCAAGATAAACTGTTCCAAGGGCAACAGATATTCCAATTCTTCCATTAACTCCATCTGAACCATAAGAAATAGTATTTCCTTTGCAATCTAGTTCTATATTACTTGTATTAATTGTTAGACAAGTTGCTGTCCCAGAAATTCCCGCGTTTAATTCATATTGTCCTGAGATATTGATTGTTATTCCACAATCTGGAACATTAGTCCCTGCTAAAACCTCATAGGATAAGAGTGTTATCAAAATTATGCTGATTAAAGCAAAAAAATACTTTTTACTTGTCATCTTCATCCTCCATAATAATTTTTACTTTTTTGTTTATGTATTCTTTAGGAATAATTACATGAGCACCAGTTCCAAACTTAGAAGCTTTTCTCTCAAGAATCTCAGACCCCTCAAATTTTACAATTATCTGCTTTTTAGGCATATATATTAGATATATATGTAATTTATAAATATTTTGTTTAGCTTTTAAGAATTTAACTAGTTCACCTCCCTTTCTAAGCACCAAACCATTTATTTCACCTCTCTGTTCAAAAACTGCATCATTTCTACGCAGAATTATTCGTTTTATATAGCTATGTTAAACCTAAGGATAAACGCCCCGGCCGAGATTCGAACCTGGGTCAATGGGCCCAGAACCCATTATCTTTGACCGCTAGACGACGGAGCTAAATTTTTTAATCTAGCTAAATGCCTCTTATTAGAAAAACCTATATCTTTTAAATATTTAGTAATATCTGACTTTTTTGACAAAAAAATTTGTCTGTTAGAGATTATCTTAGATGGATGAAATCCCAGTCTGATAAATGAACTTCTTACATCGTTCAAAAGAGTTAAATTATGGCTCGTAAACCCGATTCTTAAAAGGTTATTATCCTTATTTGACATTTTAAATATCGAGCCGTCTGTATCTATTAAACCTCTCAAACAGTGTTTTAAAAATGTCTCATTTAAGATTATCCATTTAGGTATTGTAGATTGATTTTTAATTTTATTACCTGGAAATATTAGCATTTCTTTAAAAATTTCCACCAAACGCTTACTATAAAAATCTAAAAACCTCTCACTATTCTTTTCTTTAATTCTCAATAATATTTTTCCATCAATGCCAAAAATATCTTTTCCTAAATTTAACAGATAATTGGTATGATAATCTTTATCTAATTTTATATCTCCTGCTATCCTAATGCCATAAACCCCTACATTTTGACTTTTGTGATAAAAGATATGTCCATCACCCAAAACCGCTCCAACAAATTCGGCTAATTTAAAATCAAAATCAAATGCTTTTAGTTTTTTAGTAGATCCGTTTGAATTCTTTCCTCCCTTAGATTTCCCCCAATTATCCTCCAAGATTTCAATAATAAAAGAATCAAATCTCTTCTCATTCAATTTACAAAGCTTATTATACACTTGAGAAGATATTAAAACTTTTTCATTTTTTAAATCACGAGATAAATAAGCTTCATTTACATCTAAAGACAATGCTAATTCTTTCCAAGTCTTATCTTTCTTAGCTAAAAGAATTAATTCTTTTTGCTTATATTTCTCTAATCTAATTTTCATATATCATACAATATTAATTGAATTATATATTTTACTATTTGAGTACTATACTACATATAAATTTTAATTAAAATCTAACTATAAGAAAAATTTATATATCAATCCAGAATATATATTAATATGAAAGGAAAAAAAGAGAAAACAAACAATGAAATTAAAAAATTAGAAGAAACTCTAATTCAAGTAGGATTAAGAATAGCAAAAAGAGGAGAAGGAGCATTATTTGTTGTTGGAGAAGTTAAATACACCCCCCTAATTAATCAGTCTGTTCCTCCATTTAAAGCATCAGAAAACCCTAAACTCCTAGAATCATTAGCATTGATGGATGGAGCAGTTATTCTCAACAAAAAAGGATTTGTAACAGCTTATGGAGTAAAAATAAAATCAACTAAAGTTTTCAAGAATTTCGGAACAAGACATTCTGCCGCAATAAGTGCTGCAACAGGAGAAAATATTGTGGTTATAATTTCTGAAGAAGACAAAAAAGTAAGAGTAATGAAAAAAGGAAAAACAGTAATGCAAATAGATGCTCTTCAAAGAAATGTTGAAAAAGACGTTTCAAAGG
>CAZNIA010000055.1:0-2272 GCA_964572995.1 Candidatus Woesearchaeota archaeon | reverse complement strand
TAAAGATATAGACTATTGTTATTCAGATTGATAAATGTGTTAAAGTAGAATTAATTTTATAATTGTAATGGCAAACAAAACAAATCAATTTATAAAAGAAATTTTACTCTTATTTGAAATACTTAAATTTAAGCTATTTAAAGAATCTTTTGAACTAAATTATGCATTGGATTTTGCTTTTAACCACTTGAATAGGAAACCTCCTTTGTGGCAAATAAGAGATGAGATTACTGAGCTTTTGCGCATAACTTTCAGAAAAAGTGTAAAAATTGGACTTGAAATTGGAACAGCAGGTGGAGGAACTCTTTTTTTGTTCTCAAGAACTTTCGCACCTGATGCAATAATGATAAGCATTGATTTACCACATGGAGAATTTGGAGGCGGATATCCAGTTTATAAAATTCCTATTTTTAAATTAATGGTGAGATGGAGACAGCGGACATATTTTATAAGAGCTAATTCACATTTATCGGAAACATACAAAAAAGTAGAGCAAATACTTGGAGATAAACTATTAGATTTTGTATTTATCGATGGTGATCACACTTACGAAGGAGTTGAAAGAGATTTTGAATTATACTATGAATTAGTTAGGAATGGTGGGATTATCGCGTTTCATGACATTGTACCTGGCCTAAAAGAAAATGTAGGTGGGGTCCCTGATTTTTGGTCAAAAATTAAATCTAAGTACAACTATACAGAACACGTAAAAAACTGGGAACAAGGTGGTTTTGGTATTGGAGTTATTTATAAATAAAAACTTTTGTGTCTCTCAAATAATAACATTAGATTACTAAAGTTGATTAAACCAATTGCCATATATTTACCACAATTCCACCCCATTAAAGAAAATAATAGTGCGTGGGGTGAAGGATTCACTGAATGGACTAATGTTAGGAAAGCAAAGCCTCTTTTCGAAGAACATTACCAGCCTCATGTGCCTCATAAAGATATTGGATATTATGACTTAAGAGATACAGATGTTTTAGATAAACAAGCGTGCTTGGCCAAGAAATATGGTATTTATGGTTTTGCATTTTATCATTATTGGTTCAGTGGAAAAAGACTTTTGAACCTTCCTATTGATAATATGCTAAAATCGGGAAAACCAGATTTTCCATTTATGTTTATTTGGGCAAATGAACCGTGGAGTAAAAGATGGGATGGAAGTGATAAAGAAATTATTCAGAACCAGAAATATTCCTTTGATGACGATATCAAACATCTAAAATTCCTTTGTTCTGAAGTTTTCTCAGATCCAAGATATATCAAAATTAATGGGAATCCAGTATTTATTGTGTACAGAACTGAGTTATTACCTGATATAAAGAAAACAACCAGTTTATGGAGAAGGGAGGTACGCAATTTTGGTTTTAATGACATTTATTTAGTAAGAGTGGAAAACTTTGTTTCAGAAATTAATCCAAAGGATATTGGTTTTAATGCTGCTGTGGAATTTTCACCAGATTTCAAGAGCGTGAATAATTATACAGAAAAAAAGGAAGACAGCAATATTTTATGGAGAAAAGTAGATTTCTGTGAAATTATTCTACAATCTATGATTAAAGAATACAATTATGATGTTTTCCCTTGCGTATGCCCCTCTTGGGATAATTCACCTCGCAGAAAATTTGATGTTTTTATTACAACCAATACGTCACCCGGATTATTCTCATATTTCTTAAAAAAAAGTTGTGAAAAAGCATTAAGTAGTATCTCCCATAATGAGAAATTCGTTTTTGTAAACGCATGGAATGAATGGGGAGAAGGTTGCCACGTTGAGCCGGATGAAAAGAATGGTTATTCTTTTCTTGAAGTGATTAATAAGAATGTTAAAAATGAATCTATACAAATACCTCAAGAATATCTAACATATATTGAAACACAATATAAGAATATTTCAATAGAAAATGAAAAACTCAAAAAACAACTGTTAAAAAGTAAAGAAAGCCTTTCTTCAATAATTCACTCATTTGCTTTGATTACGTTGAAATTCATTAGAAAGATATTTAAGTTCTTACAAGATAAAAATCAATCTTGACTTATACAATGTCATGAGTTATTTACCCAAAGTTTCAATAATAATTCCAAATTTTAATCATGCCAAATATTTGGAGAGAAGGATTGAATCAGTACTATCACAAACATTTCAGGATTTTGAACTTATCTTGTTGGATGATGCATCAACAGATGAAAGTAAAAAAATCTTAACGAAGTATAAAAACCATGAAAAAGTAAGTCAAATTGTTCTAAATGATCAGAACAGTGGAAG
>CAZNIA010000054.1:0-2343 GCA_964572995.1 Candidatus Woesearchaeota archaeon | reverse complement strand
TGATGATACATTACACGTTAATGGACACAGTCTAACTGGCGTTGATGTAGAAGACTCTGAAGATGTTATGATTGCTCACCAAACTTCAGAATTGGCTTCAAAGGTAATTTGGGACACATCTGAGGATGACAATGAATTTGAAATCCAATACTATGGTCAAGAAGTTACTGCACAGGTAATGGTTGTTGGAGGTGATGCTACTATTTCAGAAGGAGAATCTACTCTTGGAAATATCCTTGTAAAGGATAGTGAAGTAAGTAGTGTTGCTACAAAGAACCTAATTGTAGTTGGTGGAAGCTGTATTAACTCTGCTGCTGCTGCATTAGTTGGTGGTACTAAATGTGGTGCTGCTTGGACTGAAGCAACAGGAATAGGAACTGGACAGTTCTTAATCAAGGGTTATGAAGATTCAACAATAACAACTGGACTTGCTCTTTTAGTTGCAGGTTATGAAGCTGAAGACACTGTAAAGGCTACTACTTATCTGACAAACAAAGTTGTAGATACAAGTAAAGCTTACAGAGGAACAACTTCAACAGAAACTGCTGTTGTAATTGACTAAACAAACTTTTTACTTTTTTTATTTTCTTTTTCTTTTTTTTAATCTCCTGGCGAGAGCTCTAAAGAAAGTTTTTGAAGTCTTGAGAAACTTTAAATAACCTGATTTTTTATTAATAACATAAAAATTACAAGAAATCAAATTTAGATGAGAACAATAGAAACCAAAAAGGAAGCAGAAAGAAAAAGCAAGAGAAACCAGCTAATAGTTGGAGGGATTTTGATATTTATAATGCTTGGAAGTACTTTTGGGTATGTTATGTTTGGTTCTTCAGACAACACTGGAGGAACAGAAAAAGTAAATTATAATGGATATGAATTTGTAAATCAAAACGGTTTTTGGGTTACTTCGATAGGGAGTTACGAATTTGTTTTCAGTTATAATCCTGAACAAGTTGAAAGAATTAATGCAAGTGTGAATTCTTTAAACACTTATTCTGGAAAAGTTCTTTATTTCTTTTATGAAGATGATGCTTCTGCTGTGGAAATATCAAGGAATATGGGAAATGTTGTATTAAGATTCCAGGGAGCATGTATTGATGAAGAAGGATGCCCTGAAAACTGGCCTATAAGAGATTGCACAAATAACTTTATAATTATAAAAGAAGCAAATGAAAGCAATATTTATCAGGAAGATAATTGCGTCTTCATTGAAGCACCAAGAGAAAATTTAACACAAGTAACAGATGAATTCCTTTTTAAAATAACAGGTATAGAAAATTAAGTATAATTAATTATATAAACCTAAAATAAAAGATATTATAATGGTGAAAAAAATGGATGATAAGAAAATAAAAGAACAAGAATCCAATAAAAAAGAAACAAGAGCTCAAGAAAGAATTAAAGAAAACAAACTCTTGGTAAAAATACTCTTAGTTATAGGATTTTTCTTCCTTGTTATAATGATTGCATTTTTTTCAATGAAATCCTCCACACATCCGAAATATAATGGGGTAACATTCAATATGATTCAAGAGGGAGAATTAACTTTCTATGAAACCTCTTTTAATGTAATGCAAGCTGGAAAACCTGCTGTTTATAATATATACTTAAGAAACAGTCCAAAAAAACTTGAAAAGGATGTTGCTTTTGAAGGAGAACTTGAATTAAGGAATATTATGGTTTTAAACAGCACAACAGAAAACCTTTTTTGCGAGGGGGACTGGAATTTAGCAATAGGTAATTTACTAAATCTTAATATCTTTAATATAGAAATAATGAAAGATGAAAATGCTAGTTGCAGTGAAGGGGGTGAGTATATGTTTGTTCAGATTGAAGAAGGAGAAGAAACAAGAATAGAGCAATTTGGACCTTCATGTTATAAACTAATTGTAAATGATTGTGAGATTCTTCCAGCTACAGAAAGATTTATGATTGAAGTATTTTCAGAAGTTAATGCTCTTTTGAATAAATAAAAATCTATTTTATATATTTTATAATTGATTTTATATCAGAATAAAAAGGTATATCTTTTATCTTGAATAGCTTTACCTCAAAGAACCAGATCCCAACAACCAATATAACACTTCCTATATACCAAGAAAGAATATGTGTTACATTGAAAATTTCGGGTTTTAAAAGATATATTGCAGATAAAGAGATTATTCTTATTGAGTTTACAATAAAAAATGAAAGGAAAGCGAATGCAATCATCTTTATTCTTTTCAAGACACTTATGTTTGGAACTGAAAGATTGAATATAAGCAACAAAAAATACGCTGAGCCTGCTACACAAGCTTCAATTATTTCTATTGGGGAAAATGGAGAACCGATAAAGATTGTTGT
>CAZNIA010000053.1:0-2541 GCA_964572995.1 Candidatus Woesearchaeota archaeon | reverse complement strand
TCTTGGTTTCTCTTTGTACAATCGCAATAGTATTGTTCTTGGTTGCTACAGCTAGCGCTGAAGTTTGCACAACTTGTCAATCAACAACTGATGTTGATTGTGAATGTTGCGACACAGCTTTAACAACTCCAGGTAACCTTCCTCTTGCAGGATGTGTTACAATTGAAATTGATGGAATGAACATCAATAGCAATCCGAGTGTTATAGCCGGTGAAGATGTTACTCTTAAAGTAACTTTTACATCAAGTGTGACTACAACAGGCGTAAGAATAAAGGCTGAACTTGAAGGCGACAAAGATAGTGTTGAAGCTATGACAGGTTCTTTTGATGTAGAAGCTGGACACACTTACACAAAATCTTTGAAACTTGAAGTTCCATTTGAACTTAAAGACGTTACTTCTGATGACTTAGAACTTTCAGTTAGAATCTGGAATTCAGACTATGAATCAGAATATGAAAACATCGCTTTAAGAACTCAAAGACCTTCATACAACCCAGTTGTTAAATCTATAAGTGTTGCTCAATCAGTTGATGCTGGTGAAACATTCCCAGTTGATATATTGGTTAAGAACATGGGTTACAATGACTTGGAAGATTTGTATGTAACTGTAGGAATCCCAACATTAGGTGTTCAAAAGACAGCTTATTTTGGTGATTTAGTAACACAAGAAAGTTGCACTGAAGACTGTGAAGAGGAAGATACAGTTAGTGGTAGAATATACCTAGAAATTCCTTACGGAGTTGAAGCTGGTATCTATAACCTTGAAGTACTTGTTGAAAACGATGACGTTGAATCAACATTCGTAAGACAGGTTGCTATACAAAACAACTTGCCTGAAAACGTTATTGTAACAAGTGATAAAAAGACAGTTGCAGTTGGTGAAGAAGCTGAATACACTTTGTTGCTTGTAAACCCAACAGATAGTTTACTTGTATACAAGGTTATTGTAGAGTCTAATGACGACGTTTCTTCAAGTGTTGACAGTGCTGTTGTTGCTGTTCCAGCTGGATCAAGCAAGACAGTTACAGTAACTGCTAAAGCTAAGTCAGAAGGAGAATACACATTTGATGTGAATATCTTGTCTAATGAAAAGCTTGTAGATAAAGTTACTCTTCAGTTAAATGCTGAAGGAAAAGCTGTAAACCCAATTGTTGTCTTAACAGTTGTTTTAGCAATAATCTTTTTGGTATTGCTAGTAGTATTGATTGTACTAATCGGTAGAAAACCACAAAAAACAGAAGAATTCGGAGAAAGTTACTACTAAATTCCTTTTTTATTTTTTTATTTTTTTATTTAGTCTTTCTCCTTTTCTTTTTTATTTTATATTTTATTTATGGTGATAAAATAAACAAGGAAAACAAAATGACAAATATATACAACTCTCAATCAACTAAAAGAAGAGATTTGGCAAATTATGCTATTCAGATATGTCATAAATTTTATACTGATTCAAACAATCTTTCAAAAGATTTCCCTGGAGATAATTTAAGTAATTTTTATGAAGCTTATGAAAACACAATAGATTCATTGAAAGTTGAATTAAGGCTTAATGGCCTTCTTACAGACAAAGTGGACAAAGGATTGAATAGAATTGTCTCTGGTATCAAATCTGGTGAGAATGAACACTATATAGCACGCCTAAACAGGTTAAGATTAGATTTGTCTAAGAATATATAAAAGAGATGAGGAAAAATAAAATTATGCAAAAACACAAATTAATTAACGAAAATGAAACAGCTTACAAAGGTGATAATCATATTAGCAGTATTAATTGTTTCACTTGCTTTGCTTTCTTTTAATATATCCGGTTTTATCTTTAATAATTCTTCAGCTGATTATGAATATACTAATTCCTGGACAAAAGCTATATGCAACGAGACTTCTTGTCAGGATTATATTATTTATTGTAATGAAAATGAATTTGTAAAACAGATTCCAATCTCAGGTGCTGTAATATCTATCTCTAAGGATTGGGAAGATCCAAGAGATAATGAAATGAGGGAGAGGGTTTGTTGATATATTTGGTAAGTTTTGTAATTATTAATGTAAAATCAAACTTGGATAATCTATATAAAAGATTATTTAAAAGTTGAGATGTACCTGTAATATCTTGTATTGTAGTTAATTAAATTGAATTAAATCTAAATACTAATCAATAAACCTTACAAACATAAATCCAGGTATTTCTTTTTCAACAACATATTTTCCTGCAACTTTTCTTATTGCAGTTAGAGTTTGAAGAAATCCTGAGCCTAAGGGGGCAACTATTATACCATTATCTGCTAATTGGTCAAGTATTTCATGAGGGATTTCTGTTAGGGCTGCACTTATCAAGATTCTGTTGAATGGAGCTTCTTCAAGCTTTTCTTTTCCGTTTTGATTGTATATCTTAACATTGGAGTACCCTTTAATTTGTTTAACTGATAAATCTGCTAATTCCTTTACAACTTCAACACCATAAGCTTTTCCTTGTTCTCCTATTATCTCTGCTATTAATGCTAGAGAGTAACCACATCCAGAACCTATCTCTAAAACTTTGT
>CAZNIA010000052.1:0-2687 GCA_964572995.1 Candidatus Woesearchaeota archaeon | reverse complement strand
CGTTAAACTTGGTTTACCATTTGTATTTTTCTCTCTTGGAATTATGGGTGCATTCGGGATATTCAGTGCATATATGACTGCTTCGTTTATTGCATTTGGAGTTGTATTCTTGGTTTTAATTTACAAATTTCATTATAAACCAAGGTTTGTGTTTTATGATAAAGTCATAACCCAGATTGGAAAATATTCTTTTGTGTTATATCTTGCAGGATTTGTTGGAGGATTGTCAAGCACATTGATGCCTTTGATAATTACAAATACTCTTCATCCTGAGACAACAGCTTATTATTTCATGGCAATGCAGATTGTGAGTTTATTGTTTGTTGTCTCCAGTGCAACAAATAGTTCATTGTTTGCAGAGGGAAGTGCAAATGTGAAGAGTTTAAAGAAGAATGTTTTCAAATCAATCTGGATTATTTCTGTTCTTTTAATTCCTGCAATACTTTTAACATTCTTGTTTGGGCATTTCATACTCGGAGCATTTGGTGAGGAATACTCTCTTCAAGGATTGAAATTCCTTAAGTTTATGGCATTAAGTTCTATCTTGGTTGCAGTTAATTCAATTTTTGGAAGTGTTTTTAAAGTAAAGAAAAGGGTATTTGGAATAATAATTGCAAGTGCTGTGAGTGCTTTAACAATTTTAGGACTTAGTTTTATGTTTATGAAGAGTTATGGATTAATGGGTATTGCATATGCATATATTATAGGGCAAGCAACTACAGCAATAATTTATCTTTTAATGTATAAGTTTGGAAAGAAGAAAGATAAAACAGAAAATAGTAATAAAAAAACAGAAAAGAAGAGAAAAGGAAGAAAATAGGAAGAAGAATAAAAATAAATCTAAAAATAAAAGATAAAGAATTCAATCAGTTATCAAATTTAACCTTGTTCAACTATTGTTAGGATTAACATTAACAAACTAATAATTTTACTTAGATAATAAAGATAAATTTAATCGGCAACTTCGTTGCATGTTTCTGGAGGAATAATTAAAATATCTCCATAACCTTCTTCAAGAAGATATTTGTTTACGAATATTTGTTCTCCTGAAGTGCTGTTTGAGATATAAACCCATCTCAATAATCTTCCATACTTGTCTGTGTTGTTTCCATTGTAATTAGATTCTTTTAATTCAACTTCGTTGTATAAAATTAAATCTTCCAAGAAATACTGTGCGTCTTCATATCCTTCTTCACCTTTTTCAGGAGTATCTACACAAAGTAATCTAATTGTATCTCCTGAACATAATTCAAAAGTATCTCCGTCTATAACTCTTGAAACAAGATTAGGATTTTCAGAACATGATTCTAGAATTTCAACAGGGTCAGTTATTGTTGGTTCTTTTGATAGAATGAATAATCCAACTGCTATCATTGCTGTTAATGCTAGAATTACAATAACTGTAAACCAGAGTTTTTTCATTAAAATATCAGAATAACTTTAAATTTAAAACTAACTGTTTTGCTTAATCAATAAGTATAAAAATAATGTTAGAGAATATAATAGAATGGTAATTAAGAAAACAGAGAAAGAAAAAACAAAGCAAGTAACTAAAGAAATTAAAAAGAAAACAGGAAAAGAAGAAACAAAGATGAATATTTTCAATACTTTGACTAGAAAAGTTGAAGAGATTAAGCCTATAAAGAAAGGAGAGATTGGAATGTATTCTTGTGGGCCAACTGTTTATGGAAGAGCGCATGTTGGAAATATGAGAGCTTACATATTTGCAGATACATTAAGAAGAACACTGGAATATTATGGGTATAAAGTTAAGCATGTTATGAATATAACTGATGTTGGACATTTAACTTCTGATGCTGATAGTGGAGAAGATAAAATGCAAAAATCAGCAAGAGAAGAAAGGTTGAGTGCATGGGATATTTCCAAAAAGTACACTGATTTGTTTTTTGAGGATGAGAAAGAATTGAATATAAAGAAACCTCAAATCGTATGTAATGCAACTGAGCATATAAAAGAACAGATAGAACTTATCAAATCTCTTGAGAAAAAAGGATATACTTACAAAACAAGTGATGGAATTTATTTTGATACTGCTAAATTTCAAAAGTATGGTGATTTAGCTAAACTTAATATTGAAGGATTGCAGGCAGGGAAAAGAATTGATGTTGGTGAAAAGAAAAATAAAACTGATTTTGCTTTATGGAAGTTTTCAGGAGAAAATGAGAAGAGAGATATGGAATGGGAGAGCCCTTGGGGAAAAGGATTTCCTGGGTGGCACATTGAGTGTTCTGCAATGTCAATGAAATATCTTGGAAAGAATTTTGATATTCATACAGGGGGGATTGACCATATTCCAATACATCATACAAATGAAATTGCACAGTCAGAATCTTCAACAGGAAAGAAATTTGTTAATTATTGGGTGCATTCTGAATTTTTAGTTTTGGGGGAACAGGAAAAAATGAGTAAATCTCTTGGAAATGTAATTAATTTAGACTCAATAAAAGAAAGAGGATTTAGTCCAATGGATTACAGATATTTATGTTTGGGTGTTCAGTATAGAAAAAGATTAATTTTTGGAGAAGAGATTCTTAAGAGTGCTGCTAATTCAATGCAGAGACTTAAAAATAAAATAATTGAAATAAAAGGGGATGCAAAAAAATTAAGTGTTGAGAAGTTAAGTCTGGAATCTAAAGAATATTTAAAAGAATTTAGGGAGAGTGTGT
>CAZNIA010000051.1:0-3147 GCA_964572995.1 Candidatus Woesearchaeota archaeon | reverse complement strand
CAACAATACCTTTTAATTTAGTTAATCTGCTTGCAGTTCATGCTTTAGGAATCTCTATATTTGTATTTTTAGCTTTAGGAGTTTATGGAGTGAGTTTTTCAAAGCATTTTCTTGTTAAATTCAAGAAAGAGTTGTTTTACTTCTTGATATTTGCAATAATAACTTATTCGTTCATGAATTTGGTTTGGAGTTTATGGCCATACTTAAGCCTGGGAGTATTAGAAGCAACAAAATTCATGCTCAAAACAATTGGAATAAATGTTGCAACATTTGGAACAGATGGAATAACTGTGAATGGATTTTCTGTTATAATTGCAGAAGCCTGCAGTGGAATTTACAGCATTTTCATCTTCACAGCATTGTATTTATTTATTGTTTTCTTGGATTGGAATAAATTAAACAAGAAAAAAGCTGCAGCTCTTTTCATACCTGCAATATTAGGAGCTTTTGCATTTAATATTATCAGAGTTTTCACATTAATGTTAGTTGGAGCTTATATTTCAAGAAACCTAGCTCTAGGTCTTTATCATAGTTATTCTGGGATGATGTTTTTCTTGATATATTTCATCCTCTTCTGGGGTTTGTTGTATAAGTGGATGAAGAAGTAGATTGGTTGATGAAGAAGTAATTCTGTTATCTAAATAAAATCACAACATTGTTCTACTCATAACAATAATAAGAAATAACAAAATGTTTCCAGGGGAGGGCGGGTGGGAATAAGTTATCTAAATAATATCTTGCGTTTGTTTTATTGTTCCCTTTTAAAAAACCTTGCCTTTTGGGCAGGAAAAATAATTCAATAAACTTATGTGGGCACAAATAGAAATGTTTATAAATATGTGCCCATATAAGAATATATGGTTTATCATGAAATAAGAATTATTAATGATAAGAAGATGAATTATCTTATTAGCAATCAGAGAGTTGATGGAAAATGGAAAAAAACAGCAAAATTTATTGGAACAGGGGAATTGAAAAAAGAAGATATAAACAGACTTAAAAAAGAATTTGAAACAGAATTAAAGGTAAACAAAAAATATGAATATCTAGATAAAGAGCAAGTCCTGGAAATAGAAGAATTATCCAAGAAGTATAATAAAGGAATAAAAAAGCTTTCTAGAGAAGAGTTTGTAAAATTTGAGAACTCGTTTTTTACAGAACTTACTTATAATAGCAATGCAATTGAAGGAAATTCGCTTTCTTTAGAAGAAACTGCCATTGTTGTAAATGAAGGTCTTTCCCCTCAAGGAAAAACATTAAGGGAAATTTACGAAGCAAAGAACCATATGAAAGCACTTGAATTTATAAGAGATTACAAGGGCGAGATCAATGAATTGTTTATACTGAAAATTCATTCAATAGTCCTTAAAAATATCTCTGAAATGTTTGCTGGGAGATATAGAGAAAATCCAGTAAGAGTTGCCGGAAGCGATTTTCGGTTTCCATCTCCTGAGAAGATTCCTCAGCTAATAGGCAATCTTATTTATTGGTATAATAAAAATAAGAAAAAAATGCACCCCCTGGAACTTGCAGCAATTTTCTCCATGAAGCTTGTATCAATTCATCCTTTTGTTGATGGAAATGGGAGAGTTTCAAGACTATTAATGAATTTTATACTTCAAAAGAAAAAATATCCCTGGATAAATGTGTACAATAAACAAAGACAGGAGTATCTTAAAGCAGTAAGAAAAGGAAATGATGAAAGTTACAAGGAAATTTTGAATTTCTTAATTAATAGTATAAAAGAAAATATGAATGATTTTGAATTTACGGATGAATGACTATGGGCACAAATAGAATTTAATATAAATATGTGCCCACATAATTAAGTTATCTATGTAAAACTCACGTTTGTTCTACTCATAATAGTTAAGCAATACTTACTTGATGTTGAACTATGCTGTTTTTATGATAACAATGTTTCTCCTGGGGCTGGGTGTCGACTAGCAAAGCTAGGTCTGGGGGGAATGATTTATCTAAATAATATCTTGCGTTTGTTTTATTGTTCCCTTTTAAAAAACCTTACTAATTTTCGCAGGAAAAATAATTCAATAAACTTATATGAGAAGAAAGGGAAAGAAATGAAAATATATTTTGCATTCTACAAATAATTAAAAATTAATTAATTGTTCTAAAAACATGAGTGTGAATTTTGTTTCAGTGAGTGCAGTTTCAAATAGAGAACAATTAGCAGAAATAGCTAAAGTTTATCAGAAAGAGGGTTTTAATTTTCCTCTGGCTATTGGTTATCAGGTTTCAAATAAAAGTATTAATCAGGGGACTCAAAATTCGCGACAGCCAAAATTTGTTGAGTTGGGTGATTTGGACAAAGCTACAAGAGATTATGGATTTTTAACTGCAGTTCATTATTATACAAAAGATGATTCAACAATACTGGTAGATTTAGAAAAAATTGCTGGTTTGGGATTAGAACCTTCTTTGCTTCAATTTAATACATTACCTCCTTCACTAGATACTTTGAGAAGAACAAAAGAAATGGGATTTAAGACAATCTTTAAAGTGGCAGTATCAAATAAGCAATCCCCTCAAGGAGGATATGCTGTTTGGAAAGGAGAAGATGTGCAGGATGTTTCTAGTGGACAAGTTGAGCCATTAGTAGCGCAAGTATATGATAGAAGAAAGGTTATTGAATATGTAATGTTCGACCCAAGCCATGGGACTGATTTAGAATTAGATTTAGATGAGAAAAGTTTGGCTGTTAGATTTGGGAAAGGGATTACAGCCAATTGGGAGTTAGATAACTTGGGACTGGTTTATGCTGGTGGAATAAAACCAACAAATGTTAAATCATTAACTAAATCATTAAATCATTTCTTCCCTAATAGAATAAGCATTGATATTGAGAGTGGAGTTAGGACTGATGATAATTTGGATATAGGTTTAGTTAGAGATTATCTCTTAAATTGCAGATTTGATTGATTAGATTAAATTTATAATCCTAATAGATTATTATTTATTATCAATTTATCGTTAAACATAATGATGTAAATCATTATTAAATATAAGAATGGAAATTGAACCTATTGTTGAGTTTATAATTAAAGCAAGAAAAAGAGGGTATAGAGATGATGCTATTGTAAGATCTCTTTTAGATAAAGGATATTCTGAAGAGGATGTTTTGAGTGC
>CAZNIA010000050.1:0-3351 GCA_964572995.1 Candidatus Woesearchaeota archaeon | reverse complement strand
AATGCACCTTTTCCGCATTTTCTACACTTAACTTTTCCTTTAAGAATTTTTTGAATATCTGCCCTTATTTTTGTTTTACAATTCTTACATACAAAAACATTCTTGAATAATCTATTTTGTGCTTCTGGTATCTTTGCCATTCTTTATTTAGAAAAAGTCCGTTTTTAAAGGTTTTCTTGTTACTTGCTAATTTTTAGAATTCTTTCTTTGAGCCAATAATTATCTCTAATAAGTTTTGATAGTGTTTTTTAATTTTAATTAAAGACATTCTTTTTTCTGGATTATAAGAGATTTTTACATCATAATATCCGTGAGGAGTTAAATCCCCCTGAAATGTAAAACTATTTTTTGTTTCAGATTTTATATACTCCTTTAATTTATCACATTTTTCATTTTTTAGATAATAGGATTCTAATTTTAATGGATGTTCAAATGACATATAAAAATAAAAAATAATTGGTTTATAACGATTTATATAATATACTTGAGACTTTATATTTAAACTTAGAAAAAATTTTATAATTTTCTTTTAATTAATCTTTCACCTTCAATATCCCAATATTCGCAGTTTCCATTTTCTTCAAGCTCTTCAAATACGGCAGAATCTGGACATGGTACTTCAATTGTTTCAAAATTCTCTAAATCCATTAAACTAGCTTTTCCATTTTCTTTTGATAAAACTTGGGCTTTTCTTTTTTCAACATTTGGTACCTCAAGTCTTTCATGTCCTGGAACAACAAAAACTTTTTTTGAACCTGTGATTATACCTACAGCCTCAATTCTACATTTAGCATGCCCATGTTTACCTGTCTTTGAGATATCAATACTTTTTATTGTACATGGAGTCCCATCAACAAGAATATTTGTACCTACTTTTGCTTCAGTCGCATCAATAATTTTTAATACCATAAACTAATCAAAAAAAATACATTTATAAACGTTTTTACTTAACAGTTTTCATGCCATTTCAAAAAAATGATTTCCTTGAAGTTGAATTTACTGGAAGAATAAAGGATGGAGAAGTGTTTGATTCTAATGTTGCAGAGGAATTAAAGAAGTTAAACCCAAGCCAACAAGCAAAACCTTTTGTGTTCCCTTTAGGGCAAGACATGTTTCTTAAAGGCATTGAAAACTTTTTAATTGGAAAAGAAATAGGAAGTTATGAACTTGAGCTCTCTCCAAAAGATGCGTTTGGTTTTAGGGATCCTTCTATGATTCAAATGATTCCAATGAAAGTTTTTATTGAACATAAAATAAACCCCATCCCAGGAACAGTTTTGAATTTTGATAATAAACTTGGCAAGGTTTTAACAGTTTCAGGAGGAAGAGTTATGATTGATTTTAATGGCCCTCTTGCAGGTAAAGACGTAATTTATTCTGTTAAAGTTTTAAGAAAAGTTGAAGATATTGATGAAAAAGTTAAATCTTTAATTGAATTTTTATTTAGAAGAGAATTTAAGTATGAAATTCACGATAAAAAACTGCTTTTAAATGTAGATAAAGGATTCAAGGCTTTTGCTGAATTATTCAAAGATAAATTCAAAGAGATGCTTAATTTGGAATTAGAAATTCAGGAATTAGAATCATCAAACAAAGAGAAAGAAGATAAATAATTGTGATTACTTCTAAGTTACATTAATCAATAAGTTTTAAATAGATGTTTAATTCATTACATTTATGGTAAAATTAGAAGATTTATCAAATATACAAGCAATAATTATTCCAAGTTGCGACTCTTTTGATTCTCTTAAAAGCGAAGACATTAATAGGGCTAATACTGCAATGAAATTTGTTGAAGAAAATAATCTTCCTAAAAGATGTATAATTGCAGGACTTGGACATGAGAAGAGCATCACCCTTGGTTATGATTTTCCATCTAGAAAGAATAAAGTAGGTTTTCATAGAAATTTATATAATTACTTGGCTAACAATACTGACTGGATGATAGGAGTAGAAACTAATTCTTTAAATTCAATAGAGAATATGCTTTACACTTTTCCAGAAAATACAGAAGGAAAATATGCAATTGTTTCTTTTCCATTACATCTTAAAAGATTTAAAAAAATAATAAATGATGCAAAGAATGCTGGAAAAATTTCTGAAAATTTAAAGATAATCGGGGTTCCAACAACTCAACATCCAAAATGGATTTTTTATGAGATTTTATCCAACTTAAAATATCATACAATCGGAAAGAAGAGATATTTCAGTAAAAAACAACAATAATGCTTAAAAAGCAAAATAACCTTTCTTTGAATATGGCAAATTCATATGAAGAAGGTGAATCTTTTGACTCTCTTTCATCAAATATTCAAGATATAGACAGAGAACTTGAAGAACTTCTTAAAAAGCAATCCGCTAAAATAAAAATAATGGGTATTGGGGGTGGAGGAAATAATTCTTTGAGTAGAATGAGAGAAATTGGAATAAAAGGAGGAGAATTAATTGCAATCAACACTGATGCTCAGGATTTACTTTATGCTAATGCAGATCAGAAGATCCTTATTGGTAAAGAGTTAACTCAAGGATTGGGAGCTGGAAGCAATCCCCAAGTAGGACAAGAAGCAGCTAAAGAATCTGAAGCTGAAATAAAAAAAAGAATTACTGGCAGCGATATGATTTTCATAACTTGTGGTTTAGGTGGAGGAACAGGAACAGGCGCAGCACCTGTTGTTGCAGGAATTGCTAAAAAACAAGGAGCACTTACAATTGCAATAGTTACATTGCCTTTCACAATTGAAGGTAAAAAAAGAATTGAAAATGCAATGAATGGTTTAGAAAAACTAGAAGCATTAGTTGATACATTAATAGTAATCCCCAACGATAAACTTCTTGAACTTGCTCCAGACCTGCCGCTTCAAACAGCATTCAAGATAGCAGATGAAGTTTTAACAAATGCAGTTAAAGGAGTTACAGAATTAGTTACAAAAACAGGGCTTGTAAATTTAGATTTTGCAGATGTTAAAGCTGTAATGGTTAATGGAGGAGTTTCTTTAATTGGGATGGGTGAAGCAGACAGCCATAACAGAGCTATTGAAGCTGTGGAAAAAGCAATAAACAATCCTCTTTTAGATGTTGATATCTCAAATGCTACAGGAGCTTTAGTTAATGTTATTGGAGGTTCAAATATGAGCCTTGATGAGTATAAAACAATCATTGGAGCAGTCGGAGATAAATTGAGCCCAGATGCAAAGTTAATTGGGGGAGCTCAGATTGCAGATGACATGGATAAATCAATAAGAGTTTTATTGATTGTTACAGGAGTTAAATCTTCTCAGATCTTAGGGGGAGGAGAATCTCTTGATGCAATAAAAAGAAAAGAGATTGAAGAAGAACTAGGAATAGATTTTT
>CAZNIA010000049.1:0-3413 GCA_964572995.1 Candidatus Woesearchaeota archaeon | reverse complement strand
GCTTTGCTCTCTCTATTGCATGATCATCCTCTAAATCAACCATTGCCATGAAGAACTAAAAGATAAGATTGTTTAAAAATATATCTTAAAATTTCAAATATTCAGGAAGTCAACACGCCGCCAGAGGGAATCGAACCCTCGGACCCCTAAGGGCATGGATCTTTGCCATTCCTTGCATCTGCAAGGCCGAAGACAAGTCTTCGAGCTAGCAATCCATTGCAATACCACTATGCGATGGCGGCTCACTGAAATATTTGCCCTAAAATACTTATAAATCTATCTTAAACAAAGAATATCCCCTGTTTTTATTTTAAAAAAAGATTTATTTAGCTTTTTTAAATAACCCTTTTTTTGTGCTATTTTCCAGATATCTACTCTCCCTCACATTTCTAATATCTTCAACAGTATAAAACGCATTAGGATTAATTTTTTTAATTACTTGAAATATCTTCTTTAAATCCTTTCTTTTAACAACAGAAAAAATTATTTTTACATCAGCTTGTTCACTTCCACTTTGGCCTTTCATTACAGTAAAAAGGTGTTTTTCTTTTTTCAATTCTTTGATTAATTTCTCTGAATTTTTAGTTACTATTATCCTTATCATAACATTTCCTATTGATATTTTTTCATCAAGCCAAATTCCAACATAATTTCCAGATGCGAATCCAGCAGCATATGCTAAAATCAACCAAACATTAGAAAGGTTAGCCCATATTTGATTTATTGCAGAGATCCAAATTAAAACTTCAAAAAATCCTACAATCAATGACAAGAATTTGAAACCTTTAGAAACAAAAATAATTCTTATTGTTCCAAGACTCACATCTACAACTCTAGCTAAAAATATCAACAAAGGTAAGATTATAACTGAATAAGTGAATGTCATGTTATTTCATATTGCAAAAATGCTTTTTTCCAAATTTAGTTCTTTTAAATGAAGAAATTAATCCTTCAAGTGCATCACTTCCAACATATCCTGCAATAAAGCTTGCAAGAGGATTAAAACTAAGAACAGCCCCAATTAAAGTTCCTGAAAATACAGACAATTTAACTGTTCTTAAGATATATCCAAATTTTATTTTTTCATGTCTTTTCTTTGCTTTAATTATTCCAATAACACTTCTTGTTAAACCCCCCAATCCTCCCAATGCTGCTGCTATAATTTTTGTATCCATTTTTTCAATAAAATAACAACATTTTAAATTTAATAGGAAAAAATTAAAGTAATTTTAATTACAATTTAAATTCTAAAGGCAGTATAAGTAAAGATTTATTGCTAAATATAGAATCAAATAACGTAGATAAAAAAATTGTTTTCATTTAACCCCTCTATATTGATATTCTTCAATAAAACTATATAAATCTTTTGAAAATATGCTTTAAGAAAAGTTTATAATTAAGATTTTATAATTAATAACAAAAGGTAAAAAAGATGAATAAAACACTGAAATTTTTAATGTTCTCAGACATATTTGTACTAAGTGGATTTGGTTTAATTTCTCCTATTCTTGCAATATTCATAAAAGACAATCTTGTTGGAGGAACAATAACTGCAGCAGGAATAGCAAGCGCTATTTTTATGATAACTCACGCACTTCTTCAGATCTTATTTGCTTACAAATTTAATCCCAAAGACAGATTATGGATGTTAAAGTTAGGAACTGCTTTATTTGTATTAGTTCCAATAGGATATATTTTCTCAACTCATATTTATCATCTTTATGCAATTGAATTTGTTTATGGTGTTGCAGCTGCATTTGCTTATCCTTCTTGGTCAAGCTTATTTACATCTAATCTTGAAAAAGGAAAAAGAGGATTCCAATATTCTATTTATTCGTCCTCTGTAAGCATTGGAACAGCAATCACAGCAGGAGTTGGAGCACTATTAGCTGAAAAAATAGGATTTGAATGGGTATTTGCAACAACTGGCTTTTTTGCACTTATAGGTTTCTTTATTTTAATGAAACTTGAAAAGAAAATCCTAAGAAAAACTTAATTCAATCTGTTTTTTTAAAGCAATTCATGAAATAAAGAGAGATAATCTGAATTATTATTGAAAAGATTATAATTACAATACCATATTTCTCCAGAAAACTAAACAACACTCCTGGAAATATAAGCGCAATTACGCCTGCTCCCAATGTTGCTCCACAAACAGGTGCACCAATTGTACATGCCTGTAATGCCCCAAAACCAAATAAAATACTTAATATGCCAATAACAGATGCTCCATTGCTTTTTGCTGAAGATATTTTCTCCTTAACATTTCTAATAAGACAAGTAAGTGTAAGTGCAGTTAATAAGATAAATACTACTCCAAGAATTGAATAAAATCCATAAAAAATTTTCTTAGGAATAAGAAAAGAGACTAATATTAAAGATATTAGAAAAATTATTTTACAATAATTACTTTTAAAAATATTCAGAATATACAATCTCTTTTTATTTATCATATTAATATAAGAAAACCTCTGATTTGTTCTTTTCAATTCTTTCAATTATCTTCCAATTTACTATTGAATTATTTATTGTGGGGAATTTTTCTTTTCTTTTATTGAAAAAGCTTTCAAATAAATTACAATAACATTCATTATCCAAAGAAATATCTGTTTTTATCTTGTCTAATTCAATAAAACTCTCTTTTTTGTTGAATTTTTTACCTGTTTCCAACTCAATTTCTCTTCCTTTAATTTCTAAATCTAGTTTTACATAAGTTTCAGTGTTACTCTCTTTACTTATGTCTTTTTTATAATCTTGATATTGCCCAAATTTAATCTTTTTAATTTCAACATCTTTATCTGAAAATTTCATTAATTTATGTATAATATTAAGAAAATGACTTTGAATCATATCTTTCAATGCACCTACAGAATCATAATAAACTCTTCCTTCAACACCCAGTTCTTCAAGCGATACAACCTTTAATTTATTAAAATTACTTTCTTTTAAATTAAATAAACTCTCTTTAAACAAATAATGATCAGAAAGATAAATATCCTCTTCAATTTTATTTTTTTTGATTAACTTTTGCAATAATCTTGCTTCTTTTAGATTAGCTCCAAATGGTTTTTCAACAAGAACTTGAATTTGAAATCCCGAATCTCTAATGTGTATAATACTCCTAATCAAATTTAATGTAAATTCAGGAGGCATTGAAATATAAAAATAATTTACATCACTATTATCTAAATAACCCTTAATCTGAGAATATATCTCCTTTTCAAGATTTAATTGCAAATAATTCAAGTTTAATTTAAATTCTTTTGAACATTTTTTGCAATATTCATTATTATACTGCTCATTATCTAATATTTTTCTACCTAAAACATAAGTCTTTAAATTTTCAAATTTGTGTAAGGCTGGAAGGACTTTTCTTTTAACTAAATCTCCTGTAGAACCAAAGACGAAGAGTT
>CAZNIA010000048.1:0-3812 GCA_964572995.1 Candidatus Woesearchaeota archaeon | reverse complement strand
AGATGCTGAAGAAAAAAGAAGAAGGCTGGCATCAAGACTTAAAAACATGACAGATAGAATAGAAGATCTGTCAACTCAATTGTATCAATTACAACAAAGAATGGAAGTTGTAGAAAAAAAACTTAATTCCGGGAGATATGAATAAAATGAAAGATTTTGAAAAAAAGGCAAAGGCATATGCATTGAAAAATGCTGTTCATTATAATGGAAAAGCAAATCCTGGAGCAGTTATTTCTGGTCTTTTTGCTGAAGGCCTTAAAAAAGAAGATGTTAAAGAATATTCCAAGAAGATAAATGAGATTGTTGCCTCTGTAAATAAATTGTCTTTAGAAGAACAGAAAAAAGAATATGAAACATTGCAAGATTTAGTTTCAGAAAGAGAAGTTAGAGAAGGATTGGAAGAATTACCTAATGTTCCTAAAAACGGTGTGATTATGAGATTTAGGCCTGCACCTTCTGGACCATTACATGTGGGCCACATTATTTCAAATATGATTTCTTCTTTATATGTAAAAAAATATGGAGGTAAATTTTATATTATCGTAGATGATACTTCTCCTAGTACAACCCGTCCAGAATCTTACAAGAATATTAAAAGAGATTGTGATTGGATATTTGGAAATGTTGCAGAATATATTAATTCTTCAGATAGGATGAGTATTTATTATGATTATGTAGAGAGAATATTAAATAAAAATAGAGGCTATATTTGTACTTGTTCTCCTGAAAAGTTCAAAGGATTTGTTGAGCTTAAAGAGAATTGCCCATGTAGAAACAATGATTTGAAAGAAAATTTGTACAGATGGAAAAAGATGCTTGACAAGAAAGAGGGATATAAAGTTGGTGAAGCTGTCTTTAGATTTAAATCTGATCTTGGGATGCAAGATCCAAATCCTGCAATGAGGGATTTTCCTTTAGCAAGAATAGTTGAGGAACAACACCCAAAACAAAAAAAGAAATACCGAGTTTGGCCTTTGATGAATTTGGTTGTTCCTGTAGACGATATTGAATTTGGGATGACCCACATTATAAGAGGAAAAGACCATATGGATAATGCCAAAAGACAAAAAATGATTTTTGATTTGTTTGGAAAAAAATTCCCTTGGACTTATTTTATGGGGAGAATAAAATTCAAGGATTTGATTTTGTCTAAGAGGAAATTAAGTGCAATGATAGATTCAGGAGAATTTTCAGGAGATGATGATATGAAAATTCCAACAATAGCTTCTTTAAGAAAAAGAGGATATAAATCAGAAGCATTTGTTAAATTTGCAGAACAAAGAGGTCTTACAGAGGTTGATAAAGTAATTGACAGCAAAGAATTTTTTAAAATTATTGATAGTTTCAATAAATAAAGCAAAAACAAAAAGGTTTTTATAGGTGTTTTTTCTTATTCTATAGACCGTGAATGGTCATTTTAAATTGTTTGAAAGGAGGTGAACATGAAAAATAATAAAAAGGGTTTGTCAACAATTGTTGCTACTTTGTTGATAATTTTGCTTACACTTGTTGCAGTTGGTATAATCTGGATTGTTATCAGAAATGTTGTTCAAGAAGGAACTGATCAGATTGATATTGATTCAAAGTGTTTAGCAGCTAGTGTTGAAGCTACAAGAGTAATTAATGGAAGTGGTGCTACAGATCCATATTTTGTGACTATAACTAGAAATGGTGGTGATGAGCCATTAGGTGGAGTTAAATTGGTATTTACTACTGCAGAAGGTGATAGTAATGCAGTTGTAGATTGGAGATTAGATAGTACTACTGATGAAGACCATGCTCCTTTGAATGCTTTAGGTGCTAGAGAACTTCGAATTGAAAGAGGAACAGATCCTGATGAAATACCAGATACCTTAGGTTATCCAAACAAAGTTAGTGTTGTGGTTTACTTCCTAGATAGCTCTGGAACTCCTCAGCTTTGTAGTACTGCAAACCAGTATACATTCAGATAAATTTTTTAATTTTTTATTTATTCTTTTTTTATTCTTATTTTTTTATTCTTATTTTTTTATTCTTAATCGAGATTAAGTTATTTTTATTTTTTAAGTAGTTGATAGTGTGTTAAATATCTTGGATAACTTAGAGAGAAGGTTTAATTGTTTGTGTATAATTAATTATAAATTTCTTTGAACAGTTATCTGTAACAGTTAGGTTACTAGTTGAACAATATTGTGTTTTATCTGATAACTTAAAAGAAAATTAATATTTACTTATTTAGAAGGAACTATCTTATACACTTCCTCGTTTTTTCTTACTAAAGGAAGTTTTATTCCTACTTCCTGTCCTTTTGTCGCTTTTTCCACAGGAGAATTCTTTATTTCAATTCTTTGTATTTTTGAGGAAACTATACCTGTTGATTTTCCAATAACAATTATGTTTTCTCCTACTTTCAGTTCTGAGACAAGTTTAATTGTGGCAACTTGTATTTTAGGATAATAGTTGGTTATTTTTCCTACGAATTGTTTTTTTTCTGTTGCACTGGAGTGTTCTGTTGAAGAAAAATCTTTTGGTGTTGGTCTTCCTAAATAAAATCCAGAAGAAAAACCTTTGTTATAGACTTTTTGCAGTTCTTCTATTGATTCTTTTATTTCTTGAGGTGTTAATTTCTTGTTTAATGCATTTTTGTATATTTTGGTTCTCTGTTTCTTCCTTCTATCTTGAAACAAGTTATTCCTGCTTTTTTTAAATCTTCAATAAAAGGAAGTGTGCATAAATCTTTTGCAGATAAAACATGATTGTTTTCAACTTCTAGTTCATATCCTTCTTGAGTGTCTTTTATTGTGTAACTTCTTCTGCAGGGATGTATACATTCCCCTCTGTTTGCAGATCTATTGAACAAGAATTGTGACATCAAACATCTTCCACTTACAGCCAAGCACATTGCTCCATGGATAAATGTTTCAACTGGAATAGCTACTTCGTTTATTATTTCTTTTATTTGTTTAAGGTTTAATTCTCTTGCAAGAATTATTCTTTCTGCGCCTAAATTTTTATAGAATTTTGCTGATTCAATATTGGAAATTGAAGCTTGAGTTGAAACATGGAAGGGAATTTTATACTTTTTGCATATTTGAATTACTCCTAAATCCCAACAGATTATTGCATCAACTTTTCCTTTTACTTTCTTTATTATTTCTTCAATTTTTTTTAATTCATTTGAATAGATAATTGAGTTCAAAGTTAGGTATTTTCTAACTTTTTTTTCTGCACAAATATTGTTTATCTTATTTAAATCTCTTAGCTGGAAGTTTCCTGCATTTGCTCTTAATGAGAACTCTTTTAATCCAAAATAAACTGCATCTGCTCCTGCATTTACTGCAGTCTGCAACATTGCAAAATCTCCTGCTGGTGCTAAGAGTTCGTATTTTTGCGGTTTATTGACTTTTTTACTTTTCATATTAAATAAAGAGAAATAAGAGTTTTTAAGAGTGGCGATTTATAAAAATAAGAGTATATTCTTTTTTCTAAATACTTAAAAAGAGTTTGTATTTTAAATAAACCTATGAAAAATTTAATTAAAATAATGGGCATTTCTGCACTATGTGCTTTAAGTTTGAATTCTTTTAATTTAAATGCACAATATAAATCCTTTGTAAAGGAAGATTATGAAAAATATTGTATGACTTATGCTTTAGCAGACCTTAATGGAGATTCTATTCACGATGTGGTGGTAGTTGATTATGATTTAAATAAAAATGGGAAAAAAGATGTTAGAGGTTTATTTATCATTACAGGTAAAGGGGATTTAAGGGGTAATTATTTAACGTATTATACAGATAATCGCGCGTGTATGCTTATTTTAGATAGAAATG
>CAZNIA010000047.1:0-4097 GCA_964572995.1 Candidatus Woesearchaeota archaeon | reverse complement strand
GTTGAAGGAGATATTGTAATTCTTTCAGAAGGAGACAGAGTTCCTGCAGATGGAATTGTTATAGCTTCAACTAATTTTTCTGCTGATGAAAGCCTTCTTACAGGAGAATCAATTGCAGTAAGAAAAAAACCTACAACCAATTTCAAGATTCTTATGCAAAAACCAGGAGGAGAGGATACTCCTTTTGTTTATTCTGGAACTTTAGTTGTAAGAGGTACAGCAATAGCTATGGTTAAAAAAACAGGCATTGAAACCGAAATGGGTAAAATAGGAAAATCTCTTGAAAGTATAAAATCTGAAAAAACAAACTTGCAAAAAGAAACCAGTTCTCTTGTTAAATATTTTGCAATCTATGGTTTAAGTGCATGCGCAATAATAATTGTAGCTTATGGTTTAATAAAAGGAAATTGGATTGAATCTATTTTAAATGGGATTACTCTGGCAATGTCTGTTTTACCAGAAGAATTTCCAGTTGTATTAACTTTATTTTTGGGATTAGGTGCCTGGAGAATGTCCAAGAAAAATGTTCTTATAAGAAGACAACAGGCAATTTCTGAATTGGGTTCAACAACAGTTCTTTGCACAGATAAAACAGGAACTTTAACTCAAAATAAGATGGCTGTTACAAAGCTCTACTGGAATGGACAAACCTGCTTTATAGAAAACAACAGAAAGATACCAGATAAATTCAATGAAGTTGTGGAATATGGAATATTAGCAAGCCAGAAAGAACCTTTTGATCCAATGGAAAAAGCACTTAAAGAATTATCCAGAGGAAACGAATCGAGATTTATTCATAAAACATGGCATCTTTTACAAGAATATCCTTTATCTGATGGTTTAATGGCAATTTCTCATGTTTGGACAAAACCAGGAAAAAACAATCAAACTGTTGCAGCTAAAGGTGCACCTGAAGCAATAATAAGTTTATGTAAAATAGATTCAGTTGCTAAAAAAAGAATCTTAAAAGAAGTTTCTGCATTCTCAAAAGAAGGATTAAGAGTTATTGCTGTTGCTAAATCAACTTCAATAGGAAAACTTCCAAAAGAGCAATCTGGATTTAATTTTGAGTTTGTAGGTTTAATTGGATTTGAAGACCCAATACGCCCAACTGTTCCTCAGGCAATTCAAGAATGTTATGATGCAGGCATAAGGGTGATTATGATTACAGGAGATTATCAGGGCACTGCTCAAAACATAGCACTTGAAATAGGTTTGAGAAATCCAGAGAAGTATATCACAGGAGATGAGTTGGAAAAATTAAGTGATTCTGATTTAAAGAAAAAAATAAAGGATATAAACATTTTTGTGAGGGTTGTTCCACAGCAGAAATTAAGATTAGTTAATGCACTTAAATCCAATGGAGAGATTGTTGCAATGACTGGAGATGGTGTAAATGATGCTCCTGCATTGAAATCTGCAAACATTGGTGTTTCTATGGGAGAGAGAGGGACAGATGTTGCAAGAGAAGCCTCTTCAATTGTTCTTTTAGATGATAATTTCACTTCAATAGTAAATGGGGTGAAAATGGGAAGAAGAGTCTTTGACAATATCAGAAAAGCAATGTCTTATGTTTTCTCAATGCACATTCCAATTTTAGGTATAACTGCTTTAGCACTTATATTTAGATGGCCTTTAATATTATTTCCTGTTCATATCTTGTTTTTAGAATTAATAATTGACCCAACATGTTCAATTGTTTTTGAAGCAGAGAAAGCAGAAGAAAATATAATGAAAAGAAAACCAAGAAATCCTAAAGAAAAGATATTCAACAAAAAAACTTTGATTTACAGCATTATTCAGGGATTAGGTATGCTTATTGCTGTTGCAGCAGTCTTTTATTTCACACTGCAATCAACTGGAAATGAAAATGTTTCCCGTGCAATGGCATTTTCTACATTAATCTTCTCTAATTTACTTTTAATTCTAAGTAGTAGGTCAGCTTCAAAGCCAATTTACAAGACTATCTTTGAAAAAAATCCAGCATTCTGGTTTGTTGCACTTGGAGCATTATCCTTCCTTGCTCTTTCTTTGTATGTTCCAGTTCTTGAAGAAATATTCAAATTTGCACATTTAACACCTCTGGAGATATTAATTTCGTTTGGTGTAGCTTCTTTGAGTATATTGTGGTTCGAAATTGTAAAATATCTTCATTATATCCATTATGATAAAAGAGGAATATTTGTACCTACAGAAAGTTTAGAATAAATTTTCTTAAGCAACACTCATTATTCTGTTAAGCAAAAATTGCATTATTATAAAAAAGATATAGAAGAAAATAAGAATAAGTCCCTCTTTTTTATTTATAGACTTTTCAGATTTCATAAATGAGAATGTAAATATTGCAGCTAAAAATACTGCTCCACCTAAAACATACATTCTAATTGGGTTATAGATAAAAGGATTTATTATAGCAACTAATCCCAAGATTATAGTGCCATCAGTTACAACTGTTCCTAAAATATCTCCCAATGCCAATTGATCATGATTCTTTCTTATTGCTTTGATTGAAAATGCAAGTTCAGGAAGACAAGTTCCAAGAGCTAGCACTGTTACTCCTATAAGCATAGCAGGGATTTTTATGTTTTCAGCAAAATTTTCTGCATATTTAACTGTGAAAAACGCACTTACCAATATAACCGCTAAACTTAACAATAAAAGAATTAAACTTTTAACAAACGGTTCCTTTTTAGCTTCTTTGAATTTCTTACTGAATTTTTTGCTTTCTCTATACATTTTGAAAAAGAAAAATACCCCGAGTAAAAGTAATATTGCTCCGTCTAATCTTGAAAGTTTTCCATCAAATCCAAGCAACAAAGGAAAGAAAAGAAGTATTAAATACAAAAAATTATCTTGCAATATCTTACTTTTAACTTTAATTCCTCCTGAAGAAAATAAAGCAACTATTCCAAAGACAAGAGTCAAATCCGCAACATTTGAACCAAGAAGAGTTCCTAATCCAAGCTGAGAATCTCCTCTTATTGCAGAAAGTATAGATATTGTAGCTTCAGGTAAAACAGAAACAACTGCAATTATAAAAAAACTTACAATGAACTCTTGCATGTGTAATGCCTTTGCAATCTTTGAAGAATATTTTATTGCATAATCTGCGAACTTTACAAGTATAAGTAAGAATAATATTGAAAGTCCCAAATTAACTATTATCATCTTTCCCTCTTTTCTATGCTTTCATAGGTATTCTTGCTTTTAAAAAGTTAGCTTTTACTTTAAAATTTATTTATATAATAAAAACATTTAAATACTAAGTAAAATTAATTAAAATTAATAAACGTTAATAATAAGTAATGATTACTTAGTAAAATGAATAAAAAAGAGGAACTGAAAAAAGTAGATATCAAAACATTCTTGTTGGAAATCCCAGAAGAAATTTGGGAAAAATGGAAAAACACTGTTCCTCGTTCAATATCTTTAAATAAAGCATTAATAGAATTACTGAAAAAGGAGGGAGATGAAAATGAAAGGTAAGTTGATTTATTTTATATTAATATTATTCTTTTTTAGCTTTGCTTCAGCATTTCTAATATCTGATCAAGGTACAGATGTTATAGATTTATCAACAGGAAATTTAACACACCTTGCTAATCTAACTATAAGTATCTATGATCATCCAACAGCAGGGAATTTAATTTTCCAGCAAACTTTTGAAGGAGGGATAATAAATGGTTCATGGAATGTAATGATAAATCCAGAATTAGAATATGGAAGAAATTACTGGAAAGATTATGGGATCAATGGAGAAGATTTAGACTTTGATGGAAATGAAAGATTGGAATTCCAATCTTCAGTTGGAAAAATAAATAATATAACTTTTGTAAACTTTTCTTTAATCAACTCTTGTCCTGCTGGAAGTTCAATAAGGGTTATTTATGAAAATGGAAGTGTTTTATGTGAAGTAGATGATTCAGGTTCTGGTTCAGCTGATTTAACGAATTACGCATTAAAAAATCAATCTGAAACTTTTGATGGAAATATAACTACTTCCCAGACAGGTTTCTTTGGTTGGTTAGGTAGTATTCTATCAAGAATAAACAAGTTATTTGTACAAGACATTGAATTCAATGGTACAATTAATGGTA
>CAZNIA010000046.1:0-4171 GCA_964572995.1 Candidatus Woesearchaeota archaeon | reverse complement strand
TGCAACAACTTTTTCTTTTTCTTCTTTATCACCAATAACAATTATATAAGGTACTTTCATCTCTTCAGCTTCTTTAACTTTAGACTGAACAGTTTTTTGGTCAAAATCAGAATCAATTCTTAATCCAGATATATTCTTTTTCATTTTCTCAATTAATTTTTCTGCATAATCAACATTTCTGTCTGTAAAACTTAAAACCCTAACTTGAATTGGAGCAAGCCAAGTTGGAAGTCTTCCATTTGTATTCTCCAAAAGCATTCCAATAAATCTCTCTAAACTTCCATAAATTGTTCTATGTATCATTATAGGTCTTTTCTTTTTATTATCACTATCTATATATTCCAAATCAAATCTTTCAGGCAATGCAAAATCCAATTGAATTGTACCACATTGCCATGTTCTTCCTAAAGAATCTTTCAAGTGAAAATCAATTTTAGGACCATAAAAAGCTCCATCCCCTTCATTAAGTTTAAACTTAACTTTTCTTTTTTCAAGAACTTTCTTTAAAGTATTCTCAGCTAAATCCCACATTTTATCATCTCCTATTCTTTTTTCGGGTCTTGTTGAAAGTTCAATTGAATATTCAAATTCAAATTTTTTATAAAACAAATCAACCAAATCCATGACTTTTGAGAGTTCATTTTCAATTTGTTTTTCAGTACAATAAATGTGGGCATCATCTTGAGTAAATTGTATTACCCTGAACAATCCTCCTAAAACTCCTGATAATTCTTGTCTATGAACCACTCCCAGTTCTCCAACCCTCATAGGTAAATCCTTGTAAGATTTTGGAGAATTTTTGAAAACAAGTATTCCTCCAGGGCAATTCATAGGTTTAACTGCAAAAATTCTTTTTTCGTACTCTGTAAGAAAAATATTCTCTTTATATTTCTCCCAATGTCCTGAAATCTGCCAAAGTTTTTTATCTAAAATCTGGGGAGTTTGTATTTCTTTATACTCTGCTTTCCTATGTTCCTCTCTCCAAAAATTAATTAATTCATTTCTTATAACTAAACCATTATTATGCCAGAAAACCATCCCAGGCGCAACTTCGGAAAAACTAAACAAATCCATCTGTTTTCCTAAAATCCTATGGTCATTATCTTTAAGCTTAGAACTATCTAATTTAGACTTTGAAACCTCTCTTAACAATTGTTTGTAATCGTAAACTTCTTCCTTAATCAATTTACTTTCTTTTCCTTCCTTACCTTTTTCTTTTTCTTCTTCAGCTCTTATTTCTCTGGACAATTCACTTAGGGGATGTCCTTTAACCTTCAATTCAAACTCTTTATAATATCCAAAAGGAGCTCTAACAACCTTGAATCCTTCTTTATCTAAAGCCTTTTCAGCTTTTTCAAGAACTTCCTGTGCTGTGTCTGGATTTCCCAAATCTCTAGATAAATGAGCATAAGGATAAAGTACAATATTCTTGGTTTTAACCTGAGAAGAAATATCTTTAACATTTTCAACAAGCCCTTTTACAACAGCAGAAACATCAACATCCTGTTTTTCAACAGCAGTTAAAACAACCAAAGCTTCTTTGACTTCTTTCTCTTTCTTATCTTTATCTGGAAGTTCTCCAATACTTTTAAGTGCCTTCTTAAGTGGCTTAAATTTTATGTAATCTACATGTAAGTTCAAAGTCTTCATATCTCCTTCAAGAAACGCAGGTTTATAAAACTAATTTTTAATTCGATAAATAAAAAGATGTAATCAAATAATATAAATTAAAATAAATATAAGCTTATATACTAAATTATTTTAACAAAAAAAGAGATGATGAAATTGAATAAAAATATCAAAGGATTTCTATACAGTTTACCTTTTATTATTACGAGTTTTCTCCCTATACAAAAAGCCAATTCTCAAGAAATGAAGACAAATGCCTATGAAAGATACGATGCAAAAGAATTAACGTATACTACAAAGTCAAATAATATTTATTTAGGGTTTCAACCTATTGATTTGGGAGTTAGCTTAGGATATGGCAAGAAAATAAACGAAAAAATAGGAACTTATGCTTTTATCTCAAAAGGAAAGTATAGATCTCCTTTAAGTGTTGATAAAGAAGAGTTCAAAAACTCTTATATTGATCATTACAAAATTTCTCTGGGTACGAAAATTTATTTTGAAAGAGATAAAGATTTCACTATTGGATTTATTAGTTTAGGGGCGTCTTATAATGAATTCAATAAAAAAAATTACACTAGTAATAAAATAAATGAAAAAGCACTCAAAAGATTCTCTCTTGAAGGGGGAGCAGGAATAACACTTGAAGAAAAATTAACATTTGGATTCTTGTTCGATCCAATTAAAGGAGAAAGCAATGTATACTTAGGAATTCCATTCAATTAATTTTAAACCTTAAAAACCTCAAAAAACCAGCAAAATATGTACTAAAGATACACAAAGCTTTTAAAGGACAATTCTTAAAAAAAGCAATGACAAAAAATACATTCAAATTAATTAAAAAAACAAATTTATCGGGAGGTGAACTGCATGGAAGAAACAGAGAGTGATCCCGAACAAACGCTTTTTAAATAAACAAGATATTTGTAAATATACTAAAAAAAGCGACTTTTCTTACAGAATTAAAGAGTACTCATCAAATATAATTCTAATTTCAAATAATCTACCGAAACATTTAAATAATGTAACTATTATTCAGTGATAAAATAAAATGGGAAACAATTTAAGAAAAATGGCTCTTGCAGGAATGTTAAGTCTAGCTACAGGCATGTATACTGGAGGTAGCTTTCTAGGACACAATTTAAGCTATGAAAAACAAGCCTATGAAGCCTATGAAAAATCAAGATTAGAAGAATTAGTGAAAAAAGAAAAAGAACTAATATTTGAACAATTAAAACACGAACAAAGCTCAGATGAAATAAAAATACCTCATTATAAACTCTCTCCAAATTCTTGCTCAAAGTATGCAAGATTGTCTGCAAAAAAGCTTTTCAAAAAAGAATACAATCCAGCAAATGCATGGGATTTAAAATATGATAATCCAGTAATTTACAGCTTTAATCCTGATGAAATTATAAATGATTCCATAATTTATGAAAGCTTGAAAAGCAAAGTAATTGATGGAACATTAAAACCTGGAATGATTTTAGTAACTTCAAGGGACATGAGACCTGGAGAATACAAAAAATACAGAACTTATAGGGCTCCTGGAAAAGACAAGGAAGGAAATAAGATAGAGGATACTCATGCTATTTTATATTTAGGGATAAATGATAATGGGCAGTTTGAATTTTTAAATCAGTGGGTAAACAAAATAGAGAAAATGACAATAGAGGATTTCAAAGACAAAAAAAATCTTAAACCAAAATTAATAATAGATGAACCAAATAAAGATGCAACTTAAACATCTTAAATTAATTTAAAGTTAAATAAATAACAATAATCCTTTTAAAAAGAATTTATTTGAATTTTTTATGAAAAAACATCCAATTATAAAGAATATTTCAAAATTCCTGTTTTTTCTCCCTACACTATACTTCCTAAACACAAAAGAAGCTCATGCTCCAAATAAAGAATATATTTGCACTCCCGACACAAGAAAGATAGTAATTATAGATCCAGGACATGGTATGGGAAATAGAGTTGAAGGGTGGATGGACTGGGGAAAAACGCATTTAGATTATAAAGAAGCAGAAATAGTACTTGAAAAAGCCAAAAAAATTAAAGAGATGCTTGACTCAACAAAGTACAATGTAATTCTAACAAGAAACAACAATGAAACCCCCTGTCCAATAGAATCAAGACCAGATTTAGCAAATAAGGTTAATGCAGATATTTTTCTAAGTCTGCACATAAACGACTTCAAAAATTGGAAAAACATAAGTGGTTCAGAAATATACTGGAGATATGAAAAAGACAAAGATTTAGCAAAACTAACAGCAAAAAATCTTGATGAAATAGCAAGGATACCAAATAGGTACGTTTCCTGGGGAGAATATTTAATGTTAAAAGAAGTAAGATGTCCTGCAGTATTAGTGGAGTTAGGATATATCTTAAATAAAGAAGACGCAGATAAAATTCTGCAAACAAATGGAGTTGAAAAAGCGATTGTTAAGACAATTGAAGAGTGTTTAAAATAGCCAATATCCTCTACAAATATTTATAAATAAATATTTACTATTATTTAAATGAAAAAAGAGAT
>CAZNIA010000045.1:0-4322 GCA_964572995.1 Candidatus Woesearchaeota archaeon | reverse complement strand
AAAATCTAACTCAACTTGAATCAGAGTACAACATAAAATATGATGATTTAGATGGAGTAGATGAAACATTTTATCTTTTAGGAGCAGGAACACATAATACCTTTTATGTAAATTCCAAAGAATTCACAGAGGGAGAATGCTGGAATACAAGAATAATTGACTGGACAGGACTAGGACAAGACAACAACTTTGAAGAGGTTCTACTTTACGAACCAGTAACATACAGCGTGATATTTGGAGCATTATTAAATGAAAATGTCCTGGGATTTGATAACAGACCTCATGATTTTGAAATGATTGTTCTTGAAGACGGACATCAAACCAACACTGAAGTAACAATTTATTACTTTTATGCAGTAATGTTCTAAAAACAATCTTTTTTAACTAAGAAAGACTCTAAAAAGAATGAAAATACTAAAATTCCTAAACAATTTATTTAAAGAAGAAAATAAAGAAGAAGAAATAAAAAAAGATGAAGAAATCTCAATCCAAGAACTAGAAAATTCAGTAGACAAAAAGATAAATGAAATAAAATCAAAAGAATCTATTCTAACCCAAGAAATAGACTCTAAAATAAACCTATTTATAGAAGAATTAAAAGAAAAAACAAAAAACGTAGAAAAAGTAGATATAGAAACAAAGGAAAAAAACGAAAAGATAAAATCCGTAGTATATGAAGGAAGAAAAAAGTATCTTGAATTTACTGAAAGATTAATTAGTAACCTTGAAAAAGCAAAAGAAATATCTGAGTTCAACAAAAAAATAGAAAGCATAAATGCCTCTTTTTTAAGATTTGGAGAGAGCTCACCAAAAAGCTACGAGAGGGCAACAATCTTAATTGGAAAGGAAATGGGAGAAATAAGAGACTCTCTAAAAAGATTTTCTACTGAAATCTTAACTCTCTTCAGAGAAAATGAGCATCTAGTATCAGAGTATAAAACAATAAATTCAATAAAATCAAAATGCCAGAAAAAGAAAGAAGATGAAGAGGAGATTAAAAAATTAAATAAAACATTGGAAGAGTTAAATAAAAAAATAAAGCAAAATGAAAAAGAAAATGAGATTCTTGAGAATAATGTAGAAGAAGTTAAAAAAAGTAAAGAGCATATTGAAAATATAAAATTACAGGAAAATATAAGATTAAAAGAAGAAGAAATTAAACAGCAAATATCTGAACTTAGACAATTGATAGATTTCAAATCCCTCTCCAGCTTTTTTCATAGCTTTGAAGACAAAATGAATATAATAAAATCTTACAAGGATAACTTCTCAGGAGAATTTAATTACGATAAAGGAAACAAACTAATTAAATTGCTGGAAGATTCCAATTTAAACAATGAAAAAATATATGAAAAAATAAAAGAAATAACTGATAATGAAAATCTATTGAAAGAAAAACAATCTTCCCTGAAAAAAGATGAAACTCTTACACTTATCTCGGATATAAACAATATAAAAGAAAAAATAGAAAACTTGAAAAAAGAAAAAGATTGGGCAGAAAAAAATGCAGATAAAACAAAAGAAGATGCAGAAGAAAACATAAGAAAAATAAAAGAAGAAGCAAAAAATATACAGATAATAATAAAAGATTAATTAAAGAATAAGATAAAGAAAATTTATATATCCCTGTTTATTTATACAATAAGATGAATAAGAAAGTAAGTTTAAAAGAAAAGAGAAGAAAAGAAGGGAGGATAATAAATAGATTTTTAGATTTTGGGAATAAAAAGTCAGTATTTATATCAATAACATTAGCAGTAATAATTCTCACAGTAATAGGGATGTCTCTACTTCCAGAAAATAAAATACTTGTAAAATATTTCAGCATTATCTGGGTTATTGAAGCCATATATATCTGGATATATTTTGAAACAAGAAAAAGGTATAACTTCAAATCAATTTGAACCCTTCAAATTATTTATAAATAAGTCTTTCTTGAATTTTCCATGGATGAAAATCATTTTATGTTGATATCTCTTGAGGATTCAAAATCAAAAGCAATATCAGAGGTTTTAGGAAGCAAGACTTGCAAAAAAATAATAGCATATTTAAGCGAAAGAAAAGAAGCAAGTCAAAAAGATTTATCTGATGCTTTAGATATTCCTATGAACACAATGGATTACAACATAAAAAAACTTGTTGAATCTGGATTTATACAAAAAAAGAAAGAGTTTTTCTGGAGTAAAAAAGGAAAAAAGATAGCAATGTACGAACTTTCAAATAAATCAATAGTAATCTCTCCAAAAAAATCAGCATCCCAAAAATTCAAATCAATAATACCAGCATTTATACTTACTGCTGCAGGAACATTTGCAGTCTGGACTTATGAAAGAATAAGATACGCTGCAAATTATGCTCAAGAAAACATACAACAACCTGCTGCAGATTACATTACAAGAGAATCACCTGAAATATTATTAAAAGGAGCGGATGTTGCTTCCTCAACCGTAACTTCATCTGATTATACCTCTTTAGCATCATCTGCTCCTATTTTAATCTGGCCCTGGTTTTTAGCAGGAGCTCTTGTAGTTACACTTATATTTTCAATTGTAAATTGGAAAAAGCTTTAAAAAAATAAATATGATAAATATAATTGAAAGGAGGTCATAAAACAAATGGGAAAAAACAATGCAATAATAATAACTTCCATAATTGCAGGAGTAATATTAATAATTGCGTTTCTTGCTTTGAATACTTTTAATTCTGTTGTCCCGTCTTCAAAAAACAGTGTTACTGTTCAGGGTAGCTCAACAATAAAAGCTATGCCAGACTTAGTTTCAGTGTATATAACAATACAAACAAATGGAACTACAAGTGCAGAAGCAACATCTGAGAACACAAAGATGTATGATAACTTAGTTGAAGAAATGGTACTTGCAGGATTTAGTGAAGAAGATTTAAAGACAGAAAGCTTCAGCGTTTATGAAAACACTTATTGGGACTATAAAGAAGAAAGATCAAAAACAGACGGATATATTGCAAACCATTATCTAAGAGTTGAACTTGCTTCAAATGAAATGAATAAAGTTTCAAAAATAGTTGATGCAGCAGTAAAGGCAGAAGCTGGAATAAGTTACATAAACTTTGAACTTAGTCCAGAATCTCAAAACGAGTACAAAGCACAAGCTTTAAAACAAGCGTCAGAAGATGCAATGATAAAAGCAGATGCTATTGCTTCAGGATTCGATAAAGAAGTTGGAAAATTATTGTCAGTACAAACAAGCGACTTTGGATATTATCCATGGAATGTTTACACTGCTAGAAGTGCAGGTGGAATGTACATGGAAGAAGATGCTGCGATGGCAAAACAAGTAGCAACAACTATCCAACCTGGAGAAGAAGAAATATATGCTTCAATCTCTGCAACATTTCAGATAAAATAAATATATTTTTTATTTTTATTTTCTTATTTTATCTTTTTTTATTTTAAGATATATTCATTTAACAAAAGTATATAATGGACATAATGTCCATTTTAATTTCAAAAAAAATAAAGAAATTATTCTTAATCCATATTACAACCAGAACTTTGCATTTGTCCTCTCATTCCAAAATTCTTACCTTTCTGAAGGCCAGTTGTGCTTTTACCCATTTGTTCTCTCAATTGCTGGGCAGTCTCATAATCCCCAGATTGCATAGCATCTTGGATTTGATTTCTTATTTGCTCATTTTCAGCCCTATTTTCTTCCATATTCTGATGTCTTTCAACAAGAAGATTGAAATTCTCTTCAGTTAATTGAGATAACATAAGCTCTTTCCAAGCAGCAAAATCTTTATCTTCAATTGCCTGCTGAAGTGCTTCATGGAATGCCTGAGCTTCTAATTGTTGTTCTTCAGTTAAATCTGCATTCATTCCTTTACCAAAACCAAAAGGAAAAGCAGCAACAAGACTAAATCCTAAAAGGGCTATTATAGAAAACGCCAAAACTCCTGCTGTTATCTTTTTCATGTTTTAAATTCCTCCTTATAGTTATATAACAATTTTTATGCATTTTACTTTAAAAGCAAGATGGACAATAAATCCATTCCTCTTAAAAATCTTTAAATAATCAATCCAACATATATAATAAACAGGATATATCAATAAAATGGCAGGACCTCCAATACATAATTTAATCCAAGGAATTGGAACTGAACTTATTTACTCATTCGTAATAATCGTATCTAGTTTAATGATTTACTATTCAACAAAAGAAGTGTATGAATTAAGTGCATATAAAGGAATAAAATATTTTAGAATATCTTTCTTATTGTTTGCAATAGCATATTTCTTCAGATCTTTCATAAAACTCTTATTAGTTTACTTTGGAGCTTCAAGAATA
>CAZNIA010000044.1:0-4435 GCA_964572995.1 Candidatus Woesearchaeota archaeon | reverse complement strand
TTCAGTCTAAAAACTTTTAGGCAAAGTTTTTAAACTAATTTTTCTCTAAATCCTCATGCCAAGAAAGAAAAAATCAGAAAACGAGAATGAAGAAAAAATAGCAGATATAAAATTGGGTGAAGAAGCTGAAGAATATCTTGAGGGAAAGGCTCTTGAAAAAGCTGCAGAAGCAGAATCTTTGAAAACAGAAGAGATGGATGAAAAAAAGAAAAAACTTCTTGAAAAAGCTGCTAAATTAAAAGAAAAATTATCTGAAGAAGCTCCAAGTTCAGAAGAACTTAAAGAAAAGGTCAAAGTAAAAAAAAGAACAGACATGCTTATACCTCTTGAAGAGTATGTTAAAGCAGGAATTTATCTTGGTACAAAGGTTGTTACACCTGAAATGAAACCTTTTGTTTACAGAAGAAGAGCAGATGGATTAGCTATATTCAACACTGATTTAATTGATGAGAAATTAAAAGAAGGAGCTGAATATCTTTGTAAGTTTAATCCTGAAAATATAATACTTGTATGTAAAAGGCAGGCCGGATGGAAGGCTGCAAAGAAGTTTGGAGAATTAACTGGAATAAGAACATTTACAAAAAAATATCCTGCAGGAATTTTAACTAACACAACACTCCCTGACTTCTTTGAAAATGAATTAACTATTGTTATTGACTCTTGGTTGGATAAGAATGCTCTTAATGATACATTGAGGGTAAAGAAGAAAGTTTTGATGGTTTGTGATACAAACAATTTCTCTAAGGGAGCAAATCAAATAATAATTGGTAACAACAAAAGTCCAAAGAGTTTAGGGGTTATATTCTACATTCTTGCAAAAACATACTGCAAAGAGAAAGGACTTAGCTGTGATAATATCCCTGATTTAGACTGGTGGACTGAAGAATTTGAAGAAAAAAGTAAGGGTGCTTCTAAGGGTGTTTAAATAAAAAGAAAATTATCCTGAAAAAATAAACTTTAAATATATAAAATCACTAATGTTTAAATGAAAAGGTGGTTAAAAGGATTAATTTTTGGATTTTGTTTTGGAGCAATTGTTTTTATTGTCATAAACGCTTTCTTTTTATTAAGTAATAACCCCTCCTATCAATCAATGGTGAATGGGATTTGGTACAAAAACATTCCTTCTTTCCTTAAATTTTGTTCGGTGGGAATGATATTGGGATTTATAATCGGATTAGTAACCAAGAAAAAAGCTTAGATGTTTTCTTGTAAATAGAGCATAATAATTCTTAAAAATAAAATAAATCAAAGTAATATATGGTTCATAGTACAGATCCTATTATTAATTCATTTGCTGCATTTGCAAATCTTTGTAAAGAAAATAAAGAAAGACCTTATTTCAAGTATGATTATGAAGAAGTAAATAAATTCTTTTATGAAATGAAGCAAGAATATCCTAAAGAATTTGAAATGGTTTTATTTAATACAAATGGACATTCTCCTTATAGTAAAGCTATAGAAGATGCGAATGGAACTATGTTCCTAAGTGGATATTTAGGTTCTTATGCTCCGAGATTCCAACCTCATTTTGTTCTTGAAAAAGCTTTAGAAAAATTCAATGAAATTGAAAATCAGGAAATATACTTGGATATAGCAAAAAGATTTTATGACAGATTTGGATGTGATGAAAGAGGAGAGGTTGGAAAGCACACTAAAATGAAAAGTCTTGATGATCTTCTTTAAAATGACAGAATTTACTTTTGAATATCATAATAGAGAAACTAGACTTTATTATAAAAAAGAGAATAAATTACAAGAAGTAGCTCAAGATAAACTGATTTTTATTGTTGGAACAACAAAAGCAGCAGCAATAAATGAATTATACAATTCATTTAATAGGAATATGAATGCAATTTATTGGGATTCTTATCCAAAAACCAAAGATATATCTGCAAAATTAACATTAGAAATAAAAGATTAATATTCACTATCTTCCTTTATCTTTCTGGAAATTTCTGGTACAAGTTTCATAAATGCTTGCAATAATTGTTTGTTTGTTTTTGTTTTATTTGATTTATCTTTTTTCAATTTGATAATCTCATTTATTGCGGCAACAGAATATATTTGCAAGCCACTTTTCATATTAAAATAATTCGGTTCCTTAGTGAATTGCTTTATTATATCTGCTGCATCTGCATTGTAATTTTTGTCTTGGTAATTAAGAGCAAAAGTCGCAGCATTCACCATTGCTATTTCAGCATCTTTTATCATTTTTTTCACCTGTTAAATTTTGATGTTTAATTGCTTTTTAAAATTTGTTATCAAAAATATGTATAATTTTTAAAATAAATTATACAGTTAACTGTAGTTATTCTTATAAATAATAAAAATATGTTTGAAAGAAGATGGAAAAACATTCAGATATTGACGGAAATATTTTAGAAGAAGGACTTTACAGAAGTAAAAGATCTGGTCAGTTTCTTTATTTTACAGGGAAGTACAACAAATATGAAGAAGCAAGTTTCAATGATATAGATGGGAGAACTGTTGATTTGCCAATATATTGCTCTGCTTTATTGAAAAAATTAAGCAAAAGAGAAATAGAAAAAAAGATAAAATGGCTTGAAAAAGGACTGGAAGATTAATTCCCGTCGGAGAATTCTGATTTTATCCACGAAAGATTTATAAACCTATATTTTGTGAAGTATTTGTTAATTAAGATGAGTGCCTTAACAATCAAAATAAATTCTAAGGTATGAGGTATGTAGAAGCAGTCATCATTTGTAAATGTTTTTTAGTCAACCAATTTTAATGTTCAAAGCCAATAGTTAGGAGATGTGTGAAGTAATTTTTCTTCTTACAGAAAAATTGCGCAAGGAGATTTTTATTGAGAAAATTTATTTTCTCGACGGAAATTCATGATATGTTTAAATCTAGTTGATCCTGCTAGCGGCTGCGGCTCTCTGATTTGCACTTAGACATGCAAGTCTTTTTGTTTCTTCGGAAGTGAAAGGCGAACTGCTCAGTAACACGTAGCTAACCTGCCCTTAAGTCGAGGATACTCTCGGGAAACTGAGGTTAATACTCGATAGGAGATGTACCCTGGAATGATTCATCTCTCAAATTCGTGCTTAAGGATGGGGCTGCGGCGGATTAGGTTGTTGGCGGGATAAAAGCCCACCAAGCCGATGATCCGTAAGGGCTCTTAGCGGAGAGGCCCTGAGAGGGAATCTGAGACACTATTCCCAGCCCTACGGGGTGCAGCAGTTAGGAATCTTCTGCAATGCGCGCAAGCGTGACAGATTGAGTCAGAGTGCTTTTCATATGAAAAGCTTTTGCCAAATGTAAAAAGTTTGGCGAATAAGGACTGGGTAAGACGGGTGCCAGCCGCCGCGGTAATACCCGCGGTCCAAGTCGCAGCCATTATTATTGGGTCTAAAACATCCGTAGCTTGCTTAGTAAGTTTCTTGTGAAATTCCATGTCTTAAATATGGAGCGGGCAAGAAGTACTGTTAAGCTAGAGACTGGAAGACGTAAGAAGTACGTTTGGAGTAGCGGTAAAATGTGTTAATCCCAGACGGACTAACAACAGCGAAGGCATCTTACGAGGACAGTTCTGACAGTAAGGGATGAAGGCTAGGGGCGCGAAAGGGATTAGATACCCCTGTAGTCCTAGCAGTAAACACTGCACACTAAACATTAGTACCTCCTCGAGAGGTGTTAGTGCTGAAGAGAAGTCGAAGAGTGAGCTACCTGGGAAGTATAGTCGCAAGATCGAAACTTAAAGGAATAGGCGGGGAGACACTACAACGAGTGACGCGTGCGGTTCAATTAGATTCTACACCGTGAACCTCACCAGGAGCGACAGCAGGATGAAGGTCAGTCTAAAGGGCTTACCTGACACGCTGAGAGGAGTTGCATGGCCGACGTCAGCCTGTGCCGTGAGGTGACCTGTTAAATCAGGTAACAGGCAAGACCCGCATGTATATTTACTTCGTGTACAATATACAGATTGCCTTGGTAACGAGGATGAAAGTGCGGGCTACGTTAGGTGAGTACAGCCTGAATCCCCTGGGCAACACGCGCGCGTCAACGGTGGATACAACGGGACGCAACGCCGAAAGGCGAAGCTAATCTCTTAAAGTCCATCTCAGTCTAGATCGAGGTTTGAAACTCAGCCTCGTGACACTGGAATCCGTAGTAATCGTTTGTTAGCAGCGAACGGTGAATAAGTCACTGTCTCTTGCACACACTGCCCGTCAAACCAACCGAGTTATGTTATGGTGAAACCCTTCGGGGGAGAACCTTGATGTGACAAGGTAGGTTAAGTCGTCACAAGGTAACTGTAGGGGAACCTGCAGTTGGATTACCTCCTATATTTTTTGAACGACAGGACATATATTTGCAAGATGAAACCAATTAAATTATCAATGAGATAATCAACTGGTGGATGTGAATAAATTAATGAATTAAATTATGATTATTAATAACA
>CAZNIA010000043.1:0-4460 GCA_964572995.1 Candidatus Woesearchaeota archaeon | reverse complement strand
AATCAACTGGTGGATGTGAATAAATTAATGAATTAAATTATGATTATTAATAACAATACAAAGAGAAACTAACTTCTACATACTCATCTTATTATTACAGAAAACTTAAAAAACCCATGCGGGCTAAAATAAACAATAGAGATTTACCGAGAATAAAATCAGTAAATCGTTAAGGGCTCGTAGTCCAATGGTAGAACACTTGCCTTGCACGCATGAGATCCGGGTTCGATTCCCGGCGAGTCCATAGTTTTCTGGATAAGATTAATTAACAATCACAAATCATATTCAACAAATGTTGAAACCGCTGAGAATATCAGCATGGTGAGAGATCCAAAATCTCTTATCATTTTGAGAACACGACGAGAAACGTATCTTGAAGCAGAAGTGCTTGTCAAGAGAAGTCGTTTTCATGTTCAATGAAATAAGTAACAGAAAATCCCACTTAAAATAATGAAAATTAATTTAAAATGAAATTTTCAGGCATACTACTATATTATTTAAACTGGTAAACGGATAGCTTGGTTTTGGTTTTGAAGAAGGACGTGGCAAGCTGCGATAAGCCTGGGGGAGCCGCATGCAGGCATTAAACCCGGGATTTCCGAATAGCTCGAGAGAGTAAAAGACGCTGGGAATTGAAACATCTTAGTAGCGGCAGGAAGAGAAAACAAATTCGTGATTCCCCTATTAGCAGAGAGCGAAAAGGGATAAGGGCAAACTGAATCTACCGTCGAAAGATGGCAAGAGATGTGGTGAGGATAAATAGCTAAGTCGTCGAGTCAAAGTCGTCTGGAAAGGCGTACCTTAGAAGGTGACAGTCCTGTAGATGAAGATGATATGTTGTTCCTCAATGAGTAGGGCTTCCTGAATTGGAGGTCTGAATACGGCAGGATTAACTGCTAACCCTAAATATAACCAAAGTCCGATAGTGCACTAGTACCGCGAGGGAAAGCTGAAAAGCACTCTTAATAGAGCGTGAAAAGATTTGAAATTTGCCAGTTACAGTTTGTTACTGACCTAAGCCGCAAGGTAATGGTTTGTAACGTACGTTTTGAAAAACGGGCCAGGGAGTTTTTCTGTGTGGCGAGACTAACTGATTTTATCAGGTAATCAAAGCGAAAGCAAGTATGAAAATGCGTTAGTCACACGGATAAGACCTGAAGCCGGGTGATCTATCCATGGGTAGGTTGAAGTCTTTCGAAAGGAGGATGGAGGACCGAACCGGTGTTATGGACATGTACTTGGATAATCTGTGGATAGGGGTGAAAAGCTTATCTAACTCGGCGATGGCTGGTTCCTGCTGAAATATGCCTACGTATAGTCTTGTTTAGTTTGTCAACGGTGTAAAGTACAGATGGAGTTCGCAGGGTCTAATGATTACGGAACCTTTTCCAACTCAGAAACTGTTAATTGCTTAGAACAGGAAACAGGGGCAGTATGTAAGATATTGTTCCGAGACCTAAACAAAGGAGACCAAAGTTAAGGTCCATAAATTTATGCTAAGTGTATCGAAGGGTGTTTGAAACCTGAGACACTAGGGATGTAAGCTCAGAAGCAGCTATCATTTAAAGAAAGCGTAACAGCTCACCTATTGAGGTTCCGAGCCCCGAAAATGGACAGGGCTAAGCATAATACCGATACTTTGGAGGCATTCATTGGAATGTTCTGGTAAGCAGGCGTGGTTTTCGTGCAGAAGGTTTTTCGAGAGAAAGGCTGGAACGAAAACTAATGAGAATCCTGGTAATAGTAGGATGTGATTTTCCTGAGAATGGAAAACGTCGAAAGAGCAAGGTTTTCTTGGCAATATATGTTAACCAAGAGTTAGTCAGTACCTAAGTTGTATCTTAACTGCGTACGACGATGGATGTCAGGTCAATATTCCTGAACTGATTGAACCTTATATAGTATAATTCGCTTTCGGATAAGCAAGCACTCGAGAGGGTGTTTTTGTAAAGAAGTTTGTGGAGGGTAATCCTTAGATATAAACAAATTTGCAAGACAAAATTGCTGAGTCCAAGAGTCAGTGAAAAGATTATACTCTTGATTCAATTAACTGTACCCACAACCGACACTGGTGCTCAAGCTTAATAGGCTAAGACGTGAAGGGTAAAACAAAATTAGGGAATTCGGCATATTAGCCCTGTAGCTTCGGCTGAAGGGGTGTCTATCTTTGTGCGCTTAGAAATTTGTGTGCATTTGTAGATCTCAGTAACAAGGACGGCCCGACTGTTTAACAAAAACGTAGCCAGTTGCTAATCTGAAAAGACTTGTATAACTGGTGAGACCTGCCCAGTGGTGGTGTCTAAAACTCCTTTTCAAGGGAGCTAAGGTCCATCAAACGGCGGGGGTAACTATGACCCTCTTAAGGTAAAATAAACGTTGCTTTACGGTTTGTTGAAAAACAAAACGCTTCAAGAGTCATAAGTTAAAAACAGTTGAATTACAGAGTTAAAATAAAGAGTTAAACCAAAGAAGAAAATTTGGCTATTTGCTGGAACATCTGAGTATCTCATAAATGACGACGACAATTTATAAAATTGGCTCGCGTAAAACTATTATGGGTGCAGACAATCAGCAGGAAAGGCTAGATGCTTCATGGATAGTTGGATTCACTGATGGAGAAGGATGTTTTCATATTTCAATAAATAGGATTTCAAAAATGAGTTTAGGATGGCAAGTGCTTCCTGAATTTAGAATTGTTCAAAATGAAAAAGATGAACAAGTTCTTGAAAAAATCAAAAGTTATTTTGGTTTTGGAAATGTTGTAATAAACAGAACTGATTATCATGGAACAAGGAAAGAATTTAGAGTTAGAGGAATGGATAATCTGAAAAAGATTGTTAATTTCTTTAAGAAATACAATTTAAAAACTTCTAAACAAAAAGATTTTGAAATTTTTGCAAAAGTAATTGAAATGATGGAAGATAAAAAGCATCTTTCAAAAGAAGGAATTAATGAAATAGCTAAAATGATTTCATTAATGAATAGAAAACCAAAGATAAAGTATTTAGAATCCTCAGAGACTACACGCCAAACATAAAATCAATTTTATGAAGATATAGTCCGAACTTCATAGCGATATGGAGAATTGAATTCTGCTCGATAAAAGAATTCAGAATAACATAATGAGCGTAATGCCTTGTCGTCTGAATGGCGACGTGCATGAATGGTTTAACGAGGTTGTCACTGTCCCAATTTTGAGCCCTCTGAAAATATTGCCTGGTGCACAGACCAGGGACGCCTAGTGGGAAGTGAAGACCTTGTGGAACTTTACTGCAACTTGTTGTTGTAAATTTAATTGGAATGCATAGCATAGGTAGGAGCATCGAAGTTGTCATTTCGGTGGCAATGGAGCGAACTTGTAATACTACCCACTTTGATTAAATTTGCTTACTCTTTAGAGGACAGCAGCAGGCGGGCAGTTTGACTGGGGCGGTGCCCTGTCGAAAAGATATCGATAGGACCCAAAGACAAGCTCACCTAGCTTGGAAATCTAGGGATGAGTGCGAGGGCAAAAGCTTGTCTAACTGTATTTTGAACAGCAAGAAATGCAGATAGGAAACTAGGGCCTAGTGAACCCACGTGCTTTTTTAATAGGAGCCGTGTCTGATAGAAAAGTTACCCCAAGGATAATAAGCTGGTCGCCCCCAATAGTCCGAATTGACGGGGCGGTTTGGTATTTCGCTGTCGGCTCTCCCTATCCTGCGCGTGCAGTAGCGTGCAAGGGTGTCGGAGTTCACGCATTAAAAGGGATCGTTAGCTGGGTTAAGAACGTCGCGAGACAGTTTGTATAATATCTACTAGGTGTGTTATTGTCTGAGTGGAACAATTTTCTAGTACGAGAGGAACGGAAGTTGGGTGCCTCTGGTGAGCAGTTGTCATATGGCAGGCTGCATAGCTACGCACTGCATGGATAAGAGCTGAATGCATCTAAGCTCGAAGCCATCCGCAAAACGAGACAATTAAAGCCGCAGAAGAAGACTGCGTTGATAGAGCTCTTGTGTAAGATTCAAGCTTCGGCGAGAATTTCAGCATAGAGCTACTAATAGCTTCATTTATAGAATGCTTGAAAATTAGGGATTTTCTGTTACTTATTTTTTTGTTATTTTTTCTAATATTTCTTTGATTAATTGTCTACCAGTATAAATTTAAGAAATAATGTTAATTCTATTTATTATGAAAAACAACGAATGCATAATCTATTTTATTACAAAAGGCGGTTCAAAACAGACTTGGTATAAAGACAAAAAAGGCTGGAAACAGAAAAGTGGAAGAGGAATCATAAGAAGGGTTACTGCAGAACAATTTCTTTCTCATCTTTTACCAGCACTCACTCCGGAATACAAGGATAAACTAAGAATAGTAGTAAAAAGAAAAAAGAAAGTAATTTCTTAATAAAATAACTTCCTCCAAAGGTTTAAAAACCAATTATTTGTATTTATTTTGAACGTAGAATGGAGTAG
>CAZNIA010000042.1:0-5079 GCA_964572995.1 Candidatus Woesearchaeota archaeon | reverse complement strand
TGATGGAAATGCTTGTACAACTGATAGCTGTAGTGCAGGAGTTTGTGTTTATACTCCATTTGCTTGTACAAACAATGATGGGTGTTGTCCTACTGGATGTAATATAGGAAATGATAATGATTGTACAAGTTGTACTGCTAATTCGCAGTGTGACGATGGAAATGCTTGTACAAACAATATTTGTAGTGGAGGAATCTGTACTTATCCTGCAGTAAATTGTAATGACGGAAATGCTTGTACAACTGATTCTTGTTCTGGAGGGGTGTGTTCAAATATTCCAATTAATTGTAACGATGGAAATGCTTGTACAACTGATTCTTGTTCGGGAGGAGTATGTTCCAACGTTCCTATTAATTGTAACGATGGAAATGCTTGTACTATAGATGGTTGTTCTGGAGGATTATGTTTACACAATCCAGTTGATTGTAATGATGGAAATGTTTGTACAACAGATAGCTGTAGTGGAGGAAGTTGTGTTAATACAGTGATAGGAGGTTGTTGTACTGCTAGTTCACAATGTAATGATGGAAATGTTTGTACAACTGATATTTGTAGTGGAAATTCTTGTTTTAATTCAGTTATCGTGGGGTGCTGTACTGCTAGTTCACAATGTGATGATTCAAATGTTTGTACAACTGATGTTTGTTCTAGTAATACTTGTTCAAACACTCTTTTAGGATGTATAAACGGAGATGGATGTTGTCCTGGAGGGGCATGTAATATTGGAAATGACGATGATTGTACTGTATGTACTGCTAACAGCCAGTGTGATGATGGAATTGCATGTACAAGCAATGTTTGTTCAAGTGGAACTTGTACCTACCCTGCAATAATCTTGTGTGTTAATGGAGATGGATGTTGTCCTCTTGGATGTAATGCTGTGAATGACAATGATTGTTCATCTGTTTGTTCTAATGGAATAAGAGAAGGAACTGAAGTGTGTGATTGTGGTGCAGATCAAATATGTACTCTTGCAGAAGGTGCAAATTGTGAAACATTTTTAGGAGCTGGAGCTGTAGGAATCTTGAGATGCACAGATTCATGTTCAACTTACAATTCAACTGAGTGCGTTCCTCCATGTGATTTAACAGCAGCTTATTGGAATCCAACATCTGCTGTTTCAGGAGATTCTGTTTCAGTTATTGTTGAAGGTTCAAATTGTGATGGAAAAACAATTAACTTTGAAATAAGAAAAGACAATCTTATTGGAACAGAATATGTTGCAACACCAACGGATAGTATTTTCTTGGGAGCAAGTATAACTAAGGTTTGGACTGCAATAGCTCCATTCAGTGGAGATTCAACTCCTACATTTTATTTCCTTGCAGAGGTTTCTGACGGTTCAGATAGTTTTGATTCCAGAAGTAATGCAAATGGATTATTAGATGTTATTGAACCTGTTATTGAATGTACTTTAACAGATGCATATTGGAGTAAAACTCATGCTTTAGAAGGAGAGAGTGTAAGATTAATTGTGGAGGGGGTAAATTGTGATGGTGAAGAAATATCTTTTGAAATAAGAGAAGATGATTTTGGTTCAAGTGAATATATGGCAAGTCCAAGCAGTATAAATTATAATTCTCCTAACACTTACACTTCTTGGACAGCAACTTGGGTGGATGACAGTGAAGGAGTTCAAGCTCCTCCTCCTGAATTTTATTTCATTGCAAGAGTTGTTTCAACAGGAAGTTCAAGAACAAGTTCTACAGCTAATATCGATATGTTGGAAGTTGAAAATTCTGGATTCTGTATGGGTCAAGATTATTGTTATCAATATGGAAATCCAACAGATTGCAATGAAGATTTATGTAGTGCTGGACAAAATGGAGTTCCAAGCAATCTTACCTGTGGTGAAACATTCAATGCGGGATTAGGATGTTCTGAATTCATTGATTGTGGATGTAAATGGAACGTTACTTCAAGTGTGTGTGAAACTCACTGGATTGCAGAATCTGATTGTGTTGCAGTTAATGATATAGGAAATTGTACTTACAGTGAAGAAAGCTCGGATGATTGTGAGGATGGGACACTTACTCGTTCCTTGATAGCTAGTTGGGTTTGGAGCCCATTGAATCCTTCTCATTCTGACCCTCTAGCAAGCGAAATAAAATGTTACAATATATATGATTCAATTATTTGCCCTGCAGCTGCACCTCTTGAATTCTTTGGAATACTGCAAACAATAGCTTCTATTGTGATTGTTGCATTGATTTATGTGTTTTTTGTGCATCCAAAAAGAAAGAGTAAGAAAAAGAAATTATACTCTCGCATGTAAATATTAAGTTAACACTTATAAGTTTGGTGTCTTGATTTCTAGAATAATACAAAGCATCTTAAAGAAAAATATTTATCTTTAACAAGATTTATATAGTTGAAACGCCCCTAATTTATTATGGGAAACTTAGAAGTTTTAGCTAAAGAAAAGGAGTTTCTTAATAGCATGGTAGATTTAACAAACTACCCTATTTCAACACAAACAGGAGAAAATTACAGCTTATTAGATAAAAAATACAGCTGTGATCCATGTGATGCATGTGGGCCCGATGCGTGTGCAACATGTAAAGCATGTGCTGTTGATGATTAAGTTATCCTTTTAGAGGTGCTTAATTAAAATGGCAAAAAGACACTTGTATTTACAATGGGATTCTGTAGACTTATGTAATCTTAGATGTGAACAATGTTATCATGAATTGGAAGGAAATTATTTTCATAAACAAAGCAAACATCTGATGACTCTTGAAGAAGTTTGTAGTATGATTAATGATTTAAATGAAACTTCAGAAAGATGGGATATGATACCTGATTTTGCAATTTCTGGAGGAGAACCTTTAATGCGTAAAGATTTATTTTCCATCTTGGATTATACCTCAAAAAAAAGCATCTCAACAATGTTGCTTTCTAATGGAACTCTTATAACTTCAGATATCTCAAATGAATTAAAAAAAAGAAACATAAGAAGAGTGCAAATATCGATTGATGGAGGAAAAGAGACCCATAATAAAATAAGGAAAATGCCTTTTGCATATGATAAAGCAATAGAAGGTATATCTAATTGCTCTAAAGAAAGAATACCTGTTACTGTTGCTATGACTTTAATGAAATCAAATATAAATGAATTTGAAGAAGTAATACAAGGGGCAATAAAAGGGGGAGCAGACAGAGTAGGGTTTAAGACTTATGTTCCTGATCCCTCATTGGGTGCAAATGATCCCAATTTTGTAAATGCGAAAGAATTTTATTCAGCAGCACTTAATGCGAAGAGTTTTAAAGAAAAATATTCATCGCAAATAGAAGTTCTTACCTCTGATGTGCTTTTTCAAATAATGGAAGAAGACCTTCCCATCATAAATTTTGCAAAAAAAGAAAATAAATTTTTAAGTGGATGTTCTGCAGGATATAGAGAAATCTCTGTTCTTTCTGATGGAACGGTTTATCCATGCAGAAGATTACCCATAGCCATAGGGAATATTAAAGAGGGTTTATTGAAAATATTCTTAGATAACCCCATAATGCAAGAACTTAGAGATATGGAAAAGATTAAAAAAAACTGTGATTGTGATAAAGTAGTTCATTGCAGAGGATGTAGGGCAGTTGCATATGCTGTTACAGGAGATTATTTAGCTAAAGACCCAATGTGTTATAAACACTTAATTCAAAATGATAAACACTAAAGAAACCAAAAGAGAGTTCATAGCTGAACTATTGAAGAGAGATATTCATAAAATTCTCGACTTGGGATGTGGAGAAATGCTTCTTCCAAAGGCTTTTTTGAAAAATGGGGCATTTGTAAAAGGAATTGATATAAAAGAACCTTCTGTTGTACCAGAAGGTGCAGTTTTTGTAAAAGGAAATTTCTTTCAGGAAGAATTTGAAAAAGATTATGATTTGATAATTGCTTCACTTATATTACATTTGCCAAAAAAAGAATATCTTAATAAACTTATTTCAAAAATGAAAGATTCTACAATTGAAAGAGGATACAATTTTTTAATATTAATGTCTAATAAAGACTCTCTTTCTAACCAAGAGAAATTTTTTCCTTCATTTGAGGAAATATCTGAATTGTATTCTGACTGGAAATTGATTAAAAGTTTAGAAGATGAAACAGAAATTGAAGAGCACAACAATCTTCCTCCTCATACTCATCATCTGATTTTTTTAATTTTCCAGAAATATTAAAATGCCAAAAGTTATTTTTGAATTCAATAAAGAAAAAGACATCGAGAATCTTTGGGAATTATGTAATTTTCCTAATCCTTGGGAAGACCCTGATAAGTTACAATTAGAAACTTCTCTGAGAAATAGGTGGCAAGGCAAAGGTTTTGAAGAATCTAAGCAAGATATTTCAAATTATCTTTCTCAAATTCACAATTCAGGATACCCTGAAATATTTTCTGAGACATTAACTAAAAGCTGGGAGAAAATAAATAATATTTATTTTCAAAGACTAGAGAATTTAACTCAAAAATCATTTTCTCAAGAAAAAGTCGACGCTTATATTTCAACTGTGGGGAGATCTGCTTATAATCTTGATGAAAATTGCTTTACAGTTTCTATGCATAGACAATTATTGCATGCTCTAAGAACCTGTGGACATGAGCTTTTACATATGCATATAGAAAAGAACTTTAGCGATTATATTATTAAAGAATTAAAAAATTATCAAAAATTTGATTTTCTTAATGAATCTTTAACAGTCTTACTTAATCAGGAATTCAAGGATTTGTGGTTTATGGAAGACAAAGGTTATTCTTCTCATAAATATTTAAGGAATTTTATAGAACAAGAATGGAAAAAAGAAAAAAATAATGAAAATTCCCTTGAAAGACTTTTGGATAGTTGCATTTTAAAATTAAAAGATATTTAACACTCTTTTCACAAAATATATCCCAAATCATAGAAATATTTAAACAACCTAAAGATATTATGAATAATAGAAAAAGGAGGATAACAATCTTTAAAAAGTGTTACTTTATAGTAATAATATGGGAAGTAAAACATGGAAAAAGATGAAGAATTGGGCATATTCAGTGCCAATAGCACTAATGAGTTTTCTTCCTGCATGTGAGCCTGAAAATG
>CAZNIA010000041.1:0-6020 GCA_964572995.1 Candidatus Woesearchaeota archaeon | reverse complement strand
AAGTCAAACTATGGATGATTTTGTAAGCTTCAGTAAAACAAATGTATTATCTGGAAAAGTCTCAAAAAGAAACCTGAAACAAGGAGATATGTGTGAAGCAAGAATAGTTGCAATCTCTCACAAAGGTGAAGAACCAAAAATAGGTTTAACAATGAGGCAACCAGGCCTTGGAAAAATTGAATGGATAAAAGAAGATTCAATTAAAAAAGAAAAAGACGCTGAAAAAGCAGAAAGAATAGCTGCAAAGGGTGAAGGAAAAGAAGGAAAGAAATCAAAAGGAGAAAAAAAGAAATAAGATGGCAAAAGCAAAAGCATGCAAATTATGTTCAACAATTCTTGAAGAAGGAGGAGATAAATGCCCAAATTGCGGATCAAAAGAATTAACTGAAGGATTCAAGGGAAGAGCAGTGATAATAAACCCTGAAAAATCCGAAGTAGCAAAAAAATTAAACTTAAAAGAAAGCGGAAACTTTGCAATAAAAACTCGTTAAAATAAATTAATTTAAAATGGAAATAAAAGATATTAAAGAAACAAAAAATCTTGTTTTTGAAAGAAAAGAAATACAAGCAACTGCATTTGCAGAGAGTACTCCAACAAAAAAAGATGTTGCAACTGCTCTTGCAAAAAAACTTTCAGTTCCTGAAGATGCAATAAAAATCAAGGGGATATATGGTAAATTTGGAGCAAGAGAATTTAGAATAGAAGCAAATGTTTACAAGTCAAAAGAAGAAAAAAGCAAAATAGAAAGAAAAACAAAAAAAGAAATTGAAGAAGAAAAAAAAGAAATTGAAGCAGCAAAAAAAGCAGCACAAGAAGCTAAGAAAGCAAAGGAAGCTGAAAATAAAACAGAATAAAACAATAAAATAAAATGGCAAAAAAAATAATAAAGAAAGGAAAAAAACCTCATAAAAATAAACCTACTAGCAAAAAATACACTAAATACAAAGTAGAAGGAACAAAGGTTACAAGACTTTCAAAGTTTTGTCCAAGATGCGGACCAGGAGTATTTTTAATGAATTCTAAAGGCAGATTGTATTGTGGAAAATGTCATTATACTGAATTTGAAGGAAAGAAAGCAGAAGAAAAAAAAGCTTAAGATAATATTTAAAAACTTCAAATTCTATATTTTATCACAAAAGATGGTGAAAAACAAATTTCTAATTAAAGATTGCGAAATCTTACCTGTATTAACTGTTAAACTTGAAGATGATTGTGTCACAGTTGCAAAAAGGCTTCACGATTTCCAGGAAAGAAGAATTTTTGTTTTAAATGAAAAAAAATTCCCAGTAGGAATAATTTCTATTGTAGATATAAATGACAGACTTGTTGCAAGAGGAAAAGATCCAAAAAAAACAACTGCAAAAGATATAATGACTTATCCTGTAAATATTGTAGTGGATTTAAATGATTCTGCTGATGAAGTTTTGAAAAAGATGGTCCAAAAAGACAATTACTATATACCTGTTACTGATAAAGGGGTTATAAAAGGACTTATTACTTATGCCAATATTATGAAAAAGTTGAGTTCTAAATAAAAATGGCAAATACTTTAGAAACAAGAACAGAAGATTATTCTCCAATAGTTTATGATGACGAATCTATTGAAAATCTAAATGATTCTAGAGGATTAGAATATGTTGTTAAGAAACCTTCAATGATTGTTTGCGAGGATCCAAACCTTAGGATGTTCACAGAAGGTATCAAAGACAAGAAAAGAAGAAGAGAAATAGAAAAAGAAATAGGTATTCTATATCATAAATATGCTGAAGATATAAGAAAAGGAAATCCTGTTGTGAGTAGAGCAGAACTTCTTGAACAAGCCTGGAATATAGCAGGACAAGAACCTCCAGAAGGAAAAGAACCAATAACTGTTTTAAATCAAAGATTATATGCAAATCCTGGAAGACAATATCAATATATTAATGGAGTTGTAGGAGAAAAAAAGAAGTCTTCTGAAATCAAAGAAGAACTAGGAAAAGCAGCAAAATACGCAATAAAAGAAGGATGGCCAGTTTTAGGTGCAGGTGCTGCTTGGTTATTAGCAAATAGATGGTACAATAAAGGAGGAAATAATAAAAAAGCAAAAGATTTAAAGGGAGAAATAAAAAAAATCAATGAAACTTACAAACCTCTATACAAACCATGGGAAGTTTTAGCTCCAAATGTAGGTCCCTTAAATTTAATTTCAAACATAGCAATAGGACAAGAAAGAAGAAAAGCCAAAAGAAAAGCCAAAAAAGAGGCAGGAGTTGGAGTAGTATCAAGAGCAGGAAAAGCATTTGATGATTCAGTTCTTGAATATCTTGTTCCAGGAGTAGGACCAGTTAAATTCATTAAAGATGCAGGTAAATTTGTAATTGGAGAAGGATTAAGACAAGGATGGAAATTAATTAGAAAACCTGCAGCATATGCAATAGGAGCCTATGCAGCTTACAAAGTTATTGGATATCTTTTAAAAAGAAGAAAAGAAAAAAAATTAGAACAAAAAGAAATAGAAAGGCTAGAAAGTATAAGACATGACATGCTTGCGCAAAGACAAATGTTCTACATACCAAGAGCAGAGATGGAGCAAGCAGCATAAAATGGTAAGCACAAAACTAAAAGCAAAATACGCATTTGAAAAAACCAAAAGAGCAGGAAAAGCAATCTATCCTTTATTTAAGAAAGACACTGTTTCTGATTTCACCAATGAAATTTTAAGAGAAGATGAGGATTTAAGAAGAAGAGTTATGTTAAATCCCGAATACAGGAATCTTTTAGAACAAAAAGTACAGGAAGTATTCAAAGAATATCAAGGAATATTAAAAGGATCAAAGCTAGTTGATAAGTGGGATAGAGTAACAAGCGCTGTAGGGTTAGTAGGAGATGCTGTGGGCCCATTTTCAGGAGGAATAGGAAACTTAATTTCAGCAGGTGAAGAAATACCTGAATTAATACCAAAAATATTTTACGGACTATATTATGCAAAAAAAACCAAAGATTGGAAAGCGATACCTTATTGGACAGCAATGGAAGCTGCTTCATTTATACCCTATATTGGAGATGCAATAGATATGAGCAATATTTACATAAACAGAGCAAGAAAAGCAACAAAAGAAAAAGTCAAAAAAGAAATGAAGAAAATACTTCCATCTAAACTAGAACTAAAAGCTGCTGCTTAACTTCTCTTTTGCTTGAACTCAGCAACTAATTTATTGTATTTTCCTATATACTCTCTGAATTTATATCCCTGTTCAAGATAATCTTCTATTAAACAATGAATTTCATTTAAATCATCTATAGTCTTAGCATCTTCAAGAAGTTTATTTAAATTTTCTCTAGCTTTTTTATCTTCAGGATCAATTTTCTTTTCCAAGCCTTCTTTATCCATATAAATAGAATAATTTACTGATTTTATAGATTTTATGAATATATAGAATATACCCCATAAAATTACTATCTTAAATTCTTTAATTTTTTTACAGAATTTCCTAACTTATCTATTTCCAAACCACAACCTGGGCAGAACCAACCACCAAACTTTTTTGGAATTTTAGATAAAGGAAGTTCGCATTTACACTTTGGACATTTCATATTTTTTACAAGATTAAGTAGACTTTAAATGTATGTTATATGTAAAACCCTGGGAGATTCTTCAAGCCAACAAAAAGCAGACCTGAAGCGTCTCCTGGGTAAAAAGAGGTGATAGAAAATGTAAGATATGCAACTATTTAAATGTTTCGTTTCTGTTACTCTTTAAAAATGACAGCCAGTGGTAAACATAAAGGAGTAACTAAAAATTTAATAGTCCTTTAATAATTGCGAAACCTGGCTTAAGATATTAATAACTACTTCCTGGAAACTTAAGCACTACTTACCACAATTAATACTTTATAAAACTTTATATAATGGAAATTCATAAATTTTAAATGGAAAAGCAAGGTGAATTTTTTGAAAATCCTTTAAGTTCTTTGAATCCCCTAAGCCCACCAGAAGTTTCTCAAGTTTCCCCTCTTCTAAAAACCAATGTTAAACAAGAAGAAATACACGATTTACTTTTCAGCAAAGAAATAGGCTGGAAAGATATTATTTATGACTTAATAAACACAGAACAATTAGACCCGTGGGACATTGACTTGACTATTCTAACTGAAAAATACTTCCAAAGAATACAAGAATTAGAAGAAAGAAACTTCTTTGTTTCAAGTAAAGTACTTTTAGCAGCATCTTTATTATTAAGAATAAAATCTGAAATATTACTAAATAAATACATAAAAAGTATAGATGATATTCTTTTTGGAAACAAAACAGAATTAAAAAAACAAACTTTTGAAAGAATAGAACTTGAAGATGAAATACCTGAATTAATACCAAGAAGTCCTCTCCCAAGATTCAGAAAAGTAACTCTAAAAGAATTATTGGAATCTTTAAACAAAGCAATAATAACAGAAAACAGAAGAATAAAAAAAGAAATAATAAACAAAAACGCTTTAAGAGAAAGTTCGATCTCTCTCCCAAGAAGAAAATTCAGTATAAAAGATAAAATCATTGAGATAACAAATAGATTAGAGCAACATTTTAGTTCTCAAACAGAAATAAAAAAAATAACTTTCACTGAACTCGCAGGAGAAGAAAGAGAAAAAAGAATAGAACATTTTTCTCCTTTGCTACATATTGAAAATCAAAAGAAAATCTGGCTTGAACAACAAACCCACTTTCAAGAAATAGAAATATGGGAAAAAGAAAATTATTGGGAAAAAAAAGGAGATCCATTTAAAGATTTAATAACAGAGTTAAAAGATGGGACTTACACTGAAGAAAGAATATCAGATGAGGAATTCACTAAATTTGCAGAGCAGGATGAAAAAGAAGAGGAAGAAGAGCTTGAAAAGAAATCCAAGAAATTAAACATTAAAAAAAGTAAAGAAAATCAGGAATTAGAGGAGGATGATTAATTTAAATGAAACTAGCTTCTTTATTCTCCGGAGGAAAAGATTCTGTTTATGCAATATATCTTGCAAAAGAACAAGGAAATGAAATAACCTGTTTAATAACAATTCATTCTCAAAACAAAGAGTCCTATATGTTCCATACTCCAAGTATAGAAAAAACCAATTCCCAAGCAAAATCAATGAACATACCCTTAATAACACAAAAAACTAAAGGAAAAAAAGAAGAAGAGTTAAAAGACTTAGAAAGTGCAATAAAAAAAGCAATAAAAAAATACAAAATTCAAGGAATAGTAACAGGAGCATTACATTCAGAATATCAAGCCTCAAGAATACAAAAAATCTGCGACAATCTTAAAATAAAATGTGTAAATCCTCTCTGGCACAAAGAAGAAATAAATTATCTTAAAGAACTTCTAAAAAACAGATTCAAAATAATAATTATAGGAGTATTTGCTTATCCATTAAATAAATCCTGGTTAGGAAGAAGAATTGATGAAAAGTTTATTGAAGAAGTGAAGATTCTCCAGGAAAAATACAAAATACATCCTGCAGGGGAAGGAGGAGAATTTGAGACTTTTGTTTTAGATTGCCCGCTCTTCAAAAAACCTCTTAAAATAAAATCATTCGAAGATTTCAAAGAAGGTGAACACTCCTGGAGAAGAGAAATTGAAATAAAGTAGTTTAATCTAAAAAAATCATTAAAAATTAAAATATTTCTCACTTGAAAGTTTAAATCAATATTAAATACCCCCTTTTCTTCTAGAATTCATAAAAAGAGAATGAAAATTCCAAAAGTATTTGGAAATAAAGCAATACTTCTAGTCGTAGCTTTAGCTTTATTAACAATAATTATATTCTCTTTCCTTAAAATAATTGAAGTGCAGGAAACAGGTTTTGCTGGATTAAATATTCCAGATTCTGAAAATAATATTCAAGGAAATCCAGATATAATTCCCCATGAAACTGAAAACCAAGAAAATCCGACAACAACCCCTATTTCAAATTATGAATACATTGAAATAAATGAAGATTTTCCTGATGCTTCTCCTCCAAATAAAAAATCCTCAAACAAAAAATCTTCTGGAGGA
>CAZNIA010000040.1:5346-6027 GCA_964572995.1 Candidatus Woesearchaeota archaeon | reverse complement strand
TAAACCCCTAAAGCTAAAAATACAAATATTAAGATTCCTAAAGCATGAACTGCAAGCAGATTAACTAAATTAAAAGGTATTGTTGGTGAATACAATTCAACAATATAAAAAGCAACTAAGCAGGTAAGAGAAGTCATAAACATAAGAGCATCCCTGCTTCTGTACTTATAACGTGAAAACTCAGTTAACCTTTTTCTGTAAAGAAGTATAAAACCCAAGATTGAAAACAACAAAATATATCCTATTCTTGTGTATATGCTTATCTTCCATACTTCAATGAAATTATAATTGAATATCTGAGTTCCAATAATATAAGAAAAAGCCATAAACAAGACTATAAAAATAACTGTTCTAAAGATAAAACTCTTGAAGCCCTTTTCCAGTTTTATCTTTGGCTTTGGCTTCAATCTCTCTTTATTCTTCATGTATTTTTAGTAGTAAAATAGGTTTATATTTGTTATCTAAGTACAATATAAACTACTAATAATATCAAAGCAATTATCCAGTAAGTTATCCAGAATGCTTGATATTTATTTCCCCATAAATTAGGCCACCAATTCAATTTCTTTTTTATAATCTTTTCATCAAAATTAAATGCATAAACAAAATGAAAAGACAAATCATAAATTATCATCAATACAATAAGATAAGGTATTTTTTCTATCATTTTACTTTTCCTTC
>CAZNIA010000040.1:0-5336 GCA_964572995.1 Candidatus Woesearchaeota archaeon | reverse complement strand
TGATTAAAATCATCTCTCGAATTGAGATTCAAGAAGTGAAACTCCTTTAAAAACTCAAACGGCTTTTCTTTAACCACTCGAAACAGATTTACTAAATGCACATTGAAGTCGTTATAAACTTCGAAGTTTTCCTTCTTCTTTCCAAACTTCCACATAATTAAATATGTCAATGCTACTGCTGCTTGCCCTGCAAGATATGCATAAGCAATACCCATTAATCCATATTGTTTAAGCAAGATTAAACTTAATCCAAGAATTATTGTTACACTTACTATGCTTGCAATTATTATTCCCATAACTCTTTTCTTAACCTTGAACACACTTCCAAACACACTGTTGACTGCAACCAACACTGCACTTGCAGTCATCATCTTCAAGAAATTCAATCCTTGGGCAGAGTATTGTTCACCAAATGCTTCCAGTATGAAATGTCCAAATAAAAAAGTTAGAAGTATTGCAGGAATCAAAAGCACTGCAATAATCCAGATTGATTTAAGCACATTCTTCTTTAAAGATTTTTGATTGTTGCTTCCTTCAGCAAACAATGAACTAGTTGTTGCACTTGAAACAACAAAAAGCAAACTCACAATCTGCATTGCCATAAAATAATAAGCAGTTGTTTCAGGATTAATTGTGTTGGTAATTATCAAAGGCATCAATGTTGAAGTTAATCCCCCAATAAATCCTGCAAGATACAACACAAAAGAGTATTTTCCAATCTTAGTTAAAACATCATCATAAAACACAAATCTTGGTTTATATTTGAATTTGTAAATTAATATCAAGAAAACAACCCCAAATCCAATAAATGCAGCAGTCATATATGCCCCAAATATTCCAAATGCTCCAACAATTCCCAAAGCAATAAACACAAAAGGAAGCCCAAGTTTCAACACACTGAATATTGTATTCTTAAGAAGTATGAATTTAGCACTCCTAAATGCCATAAACACACTCTCAATAATAGAACTCATTGAATAAATAGCTACAAAAAATATGAATGCAAAGCTCAAGATTATATTATGCTTGATAAACATTAAACTAGGGGAAAACTTTTCTATTCCTAACAAGAATATAGAAGATACAATTACAGCTACCAAAGCTACAACTGTAAAGCAAGTATTGATTTTCTTGTTTTTCTCTTTAGATGTAGGTAAATATCTAATTAATCCGCTGTTGAGGCCTAAAACAGAAATACTTGCTATTAAACCCATAATTGAAATTATTGTTGTTGCCAACCCAATATCCTCAGCAGCAAACAATCTTGCACAAATCAACCAAAAGAAAAACCCAAATCCAGCCATAACTCCTGAACTTGCCATGAGATATATTGAATTCTTGTAAAGCGAATCACCCATTATTTGATTGTATTTGTCTTTCAGAAAACCATTTCCAATTGTTTTCTCTTTTTGTTTTGCTTTCTTGGTTTTCTTCATATATTTTTTATGTGAATTCAATTTTTAAAAGTGATTATTTATTGATTATCACAATAATCCTTAAAAACAACAAGGATTATTGAAAAACATGGACATCTCAAGAACAAGCAAGTACCAAGAACTCTTGAAATTATCTAAAAATTATTTAGGAGATAATCAACAAGATTCACGATTTGCAGAAGCAAGTCTTCTTGAAAAAACAATTTCAGGTGAAGAATTCATAGGACTTCTTAGCGAACTTGAAGCATTAAACCAAGGAAACCTCGAACTAACAAAAAATAAATTACAAGACTCTCAAAAAGAATACATTGAGCTCTTTAAAAACCATCAAGAATTAGTTTCAACTCACTCTAGATATGAAAGGTATGTAAATAAATACAAACCTCTAATAGATGCACTTGTTTCAATAATAAGGCAAACATCTAAGCAAGAATTCAAAGAATTAACTGACCCTTAGAAATAAAATATAATATTAACCTTTTTTCATAACTCTTATAAACTTTAATTGCTTTTTTTAATTATGATATACTGGGATTCTTATGGACATCTTGTTCCTTTGGGAGAAGAAGAACGTTACTTCAAGAACAATAATATGAATCCTACATCAAGGTTTCAATATCAAGAAGATAAAGCAAGAAAAGAACAAGAAAAAGCTCTTTCAGATATCCTTGAAGAATCCAGAAAGCCAATTAATTTAATCCCTTCTTTTGACGCTTCCAATCTTCTTAGCAAACCTAAACCTTCTACTTCAGGTACATTACTAGATGCAGATAATCTGGTTGATATTTTTAAGAAATCTAGATTAAAGTGAATCTTGCACACTTCTCAAGTAAGTTATTGAAATCTTTGTTAATTCTTTAATATATGGATATAGAAAAGATTTTAAAGATTATTAGAATGATTTTTTAATGGAACTAATCATACCACAAAAGCTTAGTAAAGGAGATACAATTGCAATACTAGCACCTTCTTCTGGTTTAGGTGCAATATTTCCCCATAGAATTGATAACGCAATAAAATTTTTAGAATCTATAGGATTTAAAGTAAAAGAATACCCTACTGCACGTAAAATTAATGGTTGGGAATCTGCTTCTCCTGAAGAAAGAGCAAGAGATTTGATGGAAGCTTTTACTGATAAAGAAGTTAAAGCAATAATTTGTACTATTGGAGGATTTAACTCCAATAAAATATTAAAATTACTTGATTTTAAGAAAATAAGGGAAAATCCAAAAATATTTTGTGGATACTCAGATATAAGTGTTTTACATTATGCAATCCATAAAAAAGCAGGCTTAATTACTTTTTATGGTCCAAGTATAATGAACCAATTTGGAGAATTTCCAGAACCATTAAAATATACCTTAGATTATTTTAAAAAAGCAGTTATGGAATCAGAGGCAATAGGGGAAGTTAAAGCTTCTGAGAAATGGACAGATGAGATACTTGATTGGTCTCAAAAAGAAGATCTTCAAAGACCAAGAAATTTAATTAAAAATAAAGGTTATGAGTGGTTGAGAGAAGGAAAAGCTAAAGGAAATATAATTGGAGGATGTATATCTTCAATAAACCACCTTATAGGAACAGAGTATCTTCCAGATTATGAAGGAAAAATACTTTTTATAGAGTTACCAGAAGGTCAAGAATTTGGAAAAGGAGAACCATTATCTTATGTTGATTCTTATCTTGCAGATTTAAATAATACGGGGATATTCAACAAAATAAAAGGGCTTATTGTTGGAAGACCTTATAAATATAATGAAGAAGATTCCAAAAAATTCCAGGATATAATATTAGATAATTCTAAAGAGTATAACTTTCCTATATTATATGGTGCAGATATAGGTCATACTGACCCTCAAATTACAATTCCTTTAGGAGCAGAAATTGAATTAGATTCAGAAAAAAACTTGTTTAAAATATTTTAAATTATTTATCATACCTTTCAATAAATTTTTCTATACACATCTTTTCTCCAATTTTCTCTCCTCTCTTCTTTATTGTTAAATTTTCTTCTTTTGCTTCTTCCTCCCCAATTATTACTTTATATTCTGCTCCGATGAAATCAGAATATTCTGCTTTATCTTTAATTAAGGCTATTCTGTCATCTAATAACGGACTAAGGTTTATTTTAAGGGATTCTTTGTATAATCTTTCTGCAAGATCTTTCTGTTTTTCTGAATTAGGATTAAGTAACATTATTGAAAAGTCAAAAGGTCTAACCTCCTTTGGGAAATTTATTCCAAATTCATCTATATTTTGACTTAATATTGCATGAAAGCATCTCTGTATCCCAATTCCATATGTTCCAAATTTTATTGGTTTTCTCTCCATATTTCTGTCAGTATATAATACAGAATCTTTATCAAAGTCATCAAATATAAAATACATTCCAATACTTGAAGCTTTTTCAAAAGACTCGTCTTCAGAAGTTGCATATCTTGCATTTTTCTTATTTTTATCAAATGCTATAGTTGTTTCTCCATCTTCACATGGAACAACAAAGTCAATATAGTTTCCATCATTTTTTTCTAATCTAAATGTTTTTATATTAAATCTATTGAATATATTTCCCAACATAGATTCAAATAATTTTTTAGATTCATTCAAAGAATTTTCATCCGCATCTACAGAACACATATCTGCCATTAAAAATTGACTGCTTCTCATTAATCCTTTTGGTTTTAAAATATCTCTAAATTTATCTGCTATCTGGAAATATCTTATTGGTAATTGTCTATAAGATTGGAGATTTTTTGTGGTTACTGATAAAAAAAATTCTTCATTTGTTGGAGTTAATAAGAAATTTTCTCTTTTTCCAGATAATCTCATAAATTCTCTATTAAAAATTTTTGATCTCCCCGACTTGTCAAAATTCTCTTCATGCTGTATTAAAGGCAAGTAAATTTCAGAAAAATCATGTACCTCTGCTTCATTTCTAATAACCTTTTCAATATTATTTATTACTTTTTTTCCAATTGGTAAAAATAAAGGAAATCCAGAATATGGAAATGTAACAAATCCTAATTCTTCCATAATTTTATACGGACTTTTATTTTTTTCAGGTACTTTAAACCAATTATTATATGGATGTTTAGATGCTTTCATTTTTATTTTTTAAGAATTTACTTATCTCAAAAATATCTGCATTTATCCTTTTTTTATTTCCTGATGCTCTATTTTCATATTCCACTTCCCCTAGAGCTAATGATTTCTCTCCAACAATTATTCTGTCAGGAATACCTATTAAATCCGCATCCTTAAATTTTACTCCAGGATTTTTATCTCTATCATCTAATAAAGGTTCTTTTCCATCTTTTTTTAGAGAATAATAAAGATTTTCTGAAAAGGATTTTACTTCAGGAGAATCACCTAATGCAATTATTTCATAAGGAAAGGGAGAAACTTCTTTAGGCCAAATTATACCCTTTTCATCATTATTTTGATCAACAATAGCACTTACTAATCTACTTATACCAATCCCATAACAACCCATAACTGAGGGTTTTAATTTTCCATCTTTATCATTAAAAAGAACTTTCATTATTTCAGAATATCTTGTTCCTAATTTGAAAATATGTCCTATTTCTATACCTTTTAATACATCCTTTTCATCATCATTCTCATAACATTTTCTATAATTATTGCCATCTTCTATAAACTTATCTTCCCCCCACTTAGATAATGCAATCATTTCCTCAGACCCAACACCCCCTATTTCTCCAGTGTCAGCAGATAAACATATAAATTCTAATCCTAAACGATTAAATATTTTTAAGTAAGCTTCTCTCATTTTTTTATAGCTTTTATTGCAGCCTTTTTCATCAATATCAAAGCTGTACGCATCTTTCATTAAGAATTCTTTACATCTAACTAACCCTTGACGAGGCCTAAATTCATCTC
>CAZNIA010000039.1:0-6056 GCA_964572995.1 Candidatus Woesearchaeota archaeon | reverse complement strand
TACTTCAAGTTTTGCTGTAGGAGGCTCATTTTCAGGCTCACATGCAGGAAGAAAACTCATTAATGCTATTGGTACTGAATATGCCCAATTCTTCATCTTTTTCCAGGTTTTACTTGCCATATTATTACTATAAAGTAACACTATTTAAAGGTTATCTTAAGCCTTTTTTCCCTCTTTATTTGGCTATTATCCCCTATGTTTTAGCTATTATATATAATCTCCAGGTTGTTTAAATATTTGTATTATTTTGAAGATGGTTGTCTTTTCTGGATTTTTTTATGAAGGGATGAAGAATCTGTAAAATAAATAGAAAAATGTATAAAGCTTAGAGATAATATTAACTTATGACAAAAATTAATTTTAAATGGTCTTGGATATATGAGTCTACAATACATAATCCAACAGTTAAAGAAGAATTCAACTATGAAGTTTATGAAAAGTTTATGAATTCTTTCTTAAATGAAATTAAATCTATGTGGGAAAAACAAGAAAGTGAAATATTAGATTATATTGAAAAAACAACTGGATTAAAATGGAAAGATAAGGAAATTCCAGTATATGCAATTAAAATAAGCTCATTAATGCCAATTTCAGATCCTTTAACAATACCTATCCAATTTGAATCAGAGGAAGGAATGATTACACTTTCTAAAGAAAGATTTATTGACATGGTTGTTCATGAATTATTGCACAACTTTTTTATACAAAATGACAAAGAACTTGGAAATTATTTTAATTTTATATTAGAGAAGTACAAAGATGAAGAGTTTGATACTTCAATACATTTATTGCTTCATGCAATACATAAAAAAATATTTTTGAAGTGTTTCAATGAAAAAAGATTAAATGAAGAAATTGGAATGAATTCATATTATCCTGCATATAAAAGATCCTGGGAAATTGTGAATGAAGTTGGAGAAGATAAGATAATAAAAGAATTCAAAGATTACATTAAAGGCTTACCCAACGAAAAAGCGTAAAGAGGTATTTCATCTTCTTGAGTTATATCGATTAATTTAGAGAGTTTATTGTTATCAAAACCTCCTATTGCACAACATCCAAGATGTTCTTTTTCTGCAAGCAATGATATATTTTGACCAATATGACCTGCTTCTAAAAGTGCGAATCTATAGGAATTTGCACCATATTTTACTTCTGTTCTTGAAAGTACCCCATTAAGAATTATAAAACTTGAATTGCCTTTATAAGCTTCATTAAATATTTGTGAAGACTCAGATGATAGGTCTTTGTTTAATAATTGTTCCAGAATATTTTCTTTAACATTGTAGTGATATAACCCCTTATCTAATTCATTTACATTATTGTTTAGAAAATAAGCTTCTATAGGGTATCTTCCCCCTGCAGAGGGATAAAATCTTTTTGTGTTTTCCAAAGATTCTTCTGGATTTTTTATACCAAAAGAATAGAAGAGGATATTATTGAGAGAACTTATATTTATTTGAGAATCCTCAAAATCTCTTACGGATTTTCTTGAATTAAGTAAATTGCATAATTCTCCGTTATCAATTGGATTTTCTAGTTTTACTTTCTTCATTCTTGGATAAGTTTTAAAGAAAATCTTAATCCAATTAATAGGCATTTTATAATCTTCAATAATTAATTCCTTTTTACTGAAATTGAATTTTGTTTTATTGTATAGTTTTTTTATGCTGTCTATCATTTTACATAAATGGATGTATTAATTTATTTACTTCTTTTCCATCTAGCTCTTTATTTAACCTTTCACTAAAATAACAAGGGAAGGACTCTTCCAAAAATAAAGGGTGCAATTCTGGTTGAATTGCTTTAACCACAAAAAAGCCTATTTCCTTGAATTCTGGCAAAGTTAAATCTACATAATACGTACTGATTTCTTTTTCTTTTAGATAGGATACAATGTTTTTTTTAGTTGTTGGAGATTTTATCTTGTTAAAATCCTTAAATGATGAAGAATTAATAAGATATTCTAATTCTGCTATTTTATCTAATCCATACCAATAAAAACCTCTATCTTCAATTTCCAGTATCTCTTTTTGTAAATGAGAATCATCATACCCTTTCTGTATCCATAAATTTCTAATCCACTGCCTAACTTGCTGTGATTCTTTGATTGAACCAAGAACTCCTTCTTTTGGATTTAAAGAAGATTTTAATCCAACTGAAACTGCTGGTCCTAATCCTGTCCTATCTATGTTTAAACACATAAAACTAGGAATATTTAAGTCAGTTGTGGTATCAAAAACATATAAATCCAATAGGTATCTCTTAAAATAATTAAAAGTCTCTTGGAAATATTTTTCTAAGTTAATCTTGGGTAATTGTTTTTGAGAGAGATAAGAAAGCATATAAGAATCTCTTTCTATATTTTCCATTATACCAGAGTATAACGCTTCTTCTAATGTCTCGTTTGCTGCTGCTCCTGTGCTAACTCTCGGCCTAATCATAAGTTCATCATTAAAATCAAAATCAACATATACTAATTGTGCAGGCAATTTTATTCTTGAATTATCTAAGGGGTTAATTGCCTCAACCCATTTCAAATTTGAATCTTTTATCTTTTGTATATACTCTTCTTTTCTAAATCCCAAATCACAATCCCTAAAATTAATAAATATTGAAGGGTCTAAAGCAGAATCTTTTATATTGTTGTAAGAATCAAGAATAAATACTTGGTTTGGATGATCTAAACAGTATCTTTCTATGTACTCGCCGCAAGACTTTATTTTTGCTATTTTTTTGTTTTCATCAATTGAAGAACCTTCAAACTTTCCTTCTGGAGAAACACAAGAATATTGAAAGAATTTTGGCTCATCTGTGAAATTAAATGTTCTTTTAAGGATCCCCAAATATCCTTTTTCTTCCAGTGATTTAAACTTTTTAAGAGTGCAATCTAAACTCATACTTACCCAAGTACGTTTTCAACCATTTCTGCAAGCTTGGATTCTCTTCCATTCAAAGAAGCAGATGCTCCTTTACTTCCTTTGCATCCATAACATCCACCGCCACAGCTTTTGCATGGTGCCTTGCAAGGAGACTTAGACAGGTTGTTGTAAGCAGAGTTATCTTCACTTGTAAGATAAGCAGCAGACTCAATATAGTCGCTCTGATCTACTTGCTTGTTTTCCATGAGGTTCTAAACGTGTTCATTTATTTAAATATTGCTATTGTACAGAATAAGGCTTCTGAGAACCATCGCCCCACGTTATATTTAATCCTCCCTAGTTTAATAACCTTATTGTTTTTGAAATATTGCAAAAATTAAATCATGAATGTGTGGATGTCCATGCTGTTCTGGTTCTGTTTCATCTTCCAGACTTTTGATAAGCTTCCATTCAGGAGAAGAATAAAATTCAGTTATTTCATTCATTGAAGCATAGAATTTACCTTTAGCTGAATCTTCATTTGAGAGAGGATCTTTATTAGACATCAAGATAAGAAAGTTATATCCATTTTTAGCTGTCGAATCTTGTATTTTTTTGATAAGTTCGGGAGTAAATTCTTTTTTTGTGAGATGAAGAATAAGTGAAGCAATAATCAAATCATAATCTTTTTCAAATTCTTCCTGAAAGAAATTACCTTTAACAAAAACTGCGCCTTCAGGTATAACAGAAGGCTCTTTTATGTCAATTCCTTTTACCAATGCACCCTTTTTAAGAAAAGCCTTTGGAAGAAGCATTTCTCCACATCCTAAATCTAAAACTTTATGGATATCTTTTTTCAATAATTCAGCTATGAACTCTCTCTTGGTTTCCTTGATGTTTATCATTTTAAACAACGATCCTCACTTAAGATGCTCTGTATTATTCCAGTAATCAAGCCTCCAGTTTTTAAAATGCTTACTCCAATGAACCGAATTAATTGCTGTTTCTTTTTGTCTAAATTGTATTAAATGGTTAAGATTTATATTCATAAAATATGATAAAATTATTCTATTAGTATTTCCATGAGAAATTATAAGTATCCCTTTATCCTGCTCTGGATTTTTTGATATCTTCTTTAAAAAAGCTATTAAATTATTGTAATTAGGATTATCTTTCTTTTTAAGCTTCTTCTTATCTTTTTTAAGGAAATCTGATTCAAATTCGTTCAATGATTTTTCGATTATGGAATTAATCCTTATTTTTTTTGAAACAATCTCGGAAGTTTGCTTTGCGCGCAATAAATCACTAGAGTAAAATTCATCAAAATGCACTTTTTTAAGATGTTTAGCAAGGAGTTTTGCCTGTTTTTTTCCTTTTTTTGTTAATGTCCGATGGTTTTGATTTCTTGTTTTATCTATCTCTGCTTCTCCGTGTCTTACAAAGATTATTCTCATTCAAATAAAAAGTATTTTAAATTAATAAACTTATTTTATTTATCAAGTATTTCTTCAATTTTCCCCATCACCAAACACTTTATAAGTTTTGTAATAATCTAGTATATAATGAAAGCCAAGGTAAAAGACAAGAAAATCTTTGATTATTCTATAGATGCAGATTCAGATACTCTTGCTCAGTTTAAGGAATGTTATTCTGAGGAATTTGTAACAGCTGCTGCTCTCATGCCAGATGCCCATAAAGGATATTCAGCTCCAATAGGTGCAGTTCTTGTAACTAAAGGTAAAATAGTCCCAGCTTGGGTAGGATATGATATTGGTTGCGGATTAATAGCTATAAGAATCAAAGGCAAAGATATCCTAAATAAAATACTAAATAACAAAGAAAAAATATACTCAGAAGTTTTGAAAGCAATTCCAATGGGAGTAGGAGAATATCAAAATCCAGCAAATATCTCTGAAAAAACCAGACAAGATTTCAAAAAATTAATTGAAAAATTTCAAAAAGGAGTATATGATAAAGATATTTTACATTTCCTTAAGAATACTTCACTTAAACATTTAGGGACTTTAGGAGGAGGAAATCATTTCATTGAAATAGGGTTTTACAAAAAGGAAGTTTGGCTTGTAATCCATTCAGGTAGCAGAGGAATAGGACACAGAGTCGCAAAAAGATATATGATAAAAGCTTCAAACAGCAAAGACAATTTTGAAAGAACATTCCCCTTAGATATAAACTCCCAATTAGGTAAAGAATATCTCAATATTCTTGATTTTGGATTAGAATATGCTTTACTTAATAGACTAGAAATGAGCTATAAGATTATTGATGCATTAGAAAAAGCCTTGAACGAAAAACTTAAAACAGAACTCTGGGTAAATAAAAATCACAATCATGCAATCTATGAAAAAGGATATTATATTCATAGAAAAGGTGCAACTCCTGCAAAAAAAAATGAAAAAGGAATAATTCCAGGGAATATGAGAGATGGTTCTTTCTTAGTTCAAGGTTTAGGTAATTCCAAATTCTTGAATTCTTCTTCACATGGAGCAGGAAGAACTTTAAGTAGAAAAGACGCTAGAGAAAAAATATCTTTAGAAGATTTCAAAAAATCAATGCAAGGCATTCAAGGAACAATCTCTGAAAAAACTTTAGATGAAGCTCCAATGGCATACAAGGATATAAACAAAGTAATGAATGCTCAGAAAAAATCAATTAAAATAATAAAAGACATTAAACCTTTAATTAATTGGAAAGGATAATCTTTTCTATTTCTTTTTTAATCTCTTAAACAAAACAGTTTAAGCTGTCTTGGAGAATAATATTCTGCATTTGCTGTTATAATTACAGATTTAGCATAAACTTCTTTACCTGAAGAATCATCTAAAATACAAGGTTCATTTATAATACATATTTTCGCACTGCAATCTAATTCTTCTGGAGATAAAAATTCTATTCTTTCTCTTACAAGAGGAGCTTCACTTTCAAAATCTTCCCATTCAACAGGAAGAGCATCTATGTTTATATTTAATATTTCTGCTCTTAAGCTATCATTCAATTGTATATCTCTTAATACAGCAACCTGTCTCTGAGAGATTTCATCATTAAACTTGGATTTTGGAGAAGAATTAGAACTTGTTACTATAAGCAACACACTTGTCAATAAAACAATTGCCACAAAAGCTTCAACTAATCTCATCCATCCTTTTTTGTTTTTAATTAAATATTTTTTTACCATAT
>CAZNIA010000038.1:0-6095 GCA_964572995.1 Candidatus Woesearchaeota archaeon | reverse complement strand
ATAGAACAGTAAGTATTTCTTCTTATTCAATATATCCTAGAACTTCTTATGCAGTTTCAAGTATTAGACTATATATATCCGCAGTTAACTATGAATCGCTTTGGGCAAGCATAACCCGTCCAGATTCAGTTGTTGAAATAGTTGAATTAACAAACAATGATTATGAATATTACACTGCAGGTATTGTAGGAAGATACAACATAACTTTCTATGCAAATAGCTCCACAGGTGCAATTTCAAGTGTCTTGGATTATTTCAATGTTCTTGAATATACTAGCGGAGGAGGCGGTGGAGATACAGGAGGAGATGATGAGCCAGAGGAAGAAGAGGAAGAAGAGGAACCTTGTACTTATATCTGGGATTGTACTCCTTGGAGCGTTTGTTCTAATGGAATACAAACAAGAGAGTGTAAAAACACAGGAACTTGTGTGGGCACATTTAATAAACCTTTAGAAAAAATGAATTGTTCAGAAGCATTATTTGATGTTATTCTTGTATTAAAAAATCTGACTATTACAGAAGAGGGTAAAATAATATTTGATGTAAATTTAACAGAAAAGATGGGAGTTAACAAAATAGATGTAAGTATCAAGTACGCTGTTATAAACAATGAAGGTTATGAAGTTTTCAGCCAAATAGAAACAAAAGCTGTTCAAGGAAATTTAAATTATGAGAAAGTAATATATGATTTAAATTTATCAGAGGGGGAATATGTTTTAAGGGTTGATGCACTTTATGGAAATCTTCAAAGAGCATTTGCTGAACAGAAATTTAGAATCACAAAGAAAGATGTATCAGAGCCTTCACGTGAAGAAAAAGAATTAACTGAATTTTTTAATAGACTAAATTATAAATTGATACTCATGATAAGTTTACTTGTTTTTATAATAACTGTTATAATAATGCTAATAATTATAATAAAAAGAAGATCTAAAGATAAAGGAGCAGAATTAATAGAATCAAGACTTAAAGAAGGATTATCTCTTTTAGACCAAGGAAGAATAATTGAGGCAAGAGAGAAATATAGAAGTATGAAACAAATTTATCACATCATGCCTCGTGGAAGGAATAAGGATATTCTTTACAATAAAATTATGAAGTTTTATGAGAAAATAAACAAAACAATGTTTATAGGAATAGTAGCGTTTTTACCTCTTTTATTTGTACCTTCTGTAATGAATAAAGCAGGAATTACTGGAAATTTCATTGGAACAGGAGGAATATTCAATCCGATGTTTTTTGTTATATTATCTTTGATTGTTTTATTTGTATCTATTTTATCAGTAGGAAAATATTTACAGTTTTCAAATAAAAAGAATTTCAAGAACACAATAAGTGAAATTTTAAACAAAGAGGTTTATAGTTCAGAAGGTTCTTTAATAGGGAAAGTTAAAGAAGTTATACTTGGAAAACAAAGAATTGAATGTTTAGTGATAACTTTAGATAATAAATATCGCTCTTCAGGAAAAGGGATAATGCTAGATTATTCCAATGTAAAAAGTGTAAAAAATGTAGTAATATTAGATGATAAAGTTATTCTTGGTTTGAGTTAAACTTCACTATCCATTATCTATTGAAAAAATAAAATAAAAAAGAAATTGTTTTTGTCTACTTTTTAGAGACTTTTTCTTCCTTAAAGATATATTTTGCAATCAAGAACACCACCCATGCTACGATTACAAAATTTATTATAGCACCCAAAAGTGCTCCCCAACTTATAACGATCTTCCATATAGTGACTGTTGCAGTCTGCCAAGCTCCACCCGGTATGAACGGAGTTATTATCGGCATTATCAGGTAATTAACAACAGCCTGAATCAGTGCCGTAGCAGCAACACCCATTATAAAGGCAATTGCTAGTGGTACAACCTTGTACTCCTTAAGGAATTCTTTGAATTCGTTCGCCACTTTTTTCATATATTAATTACCTTAATATTCTTTAAAAACATTGTCTTTTGCTTAATTTTTTAAACAATATATTCTTATTAATTATATGCAAAAAAAAGGGGAGTTATCAAGACTCGCTGTTAATTTACTAATTAGTTCTTTGATTATAATATTGGGTGTAGTAATTTTTATAATTGTTAAAGGATGGGATTCTGAACAAGAATTTTATGATGATTCTAATCTTGATTTAAAGATATCACAAGTCAAGAAGATAAATGATAATACTTTAGATTTAACTTTGAAAAGAGGAGAAGGTGAAGGAAATTTTGTAGGATTAAGTTTTGTTGTAAGTGATGGAAGTTTAGTTGAAGTTATAAGGATTAATACTTCAATGCCTGAAAATCAATCAGGAAATTTTTCTTTGAATTTTATTTCATTAAACGCTTCCCGTGTCAAGAAAATTTCAGTTACTCCAATTTATCTTGATGATGAAGGAGTTGAAGTTATTGGAAATGTTAAAGATGAATACATTACACCTAATACTTGTTCAAATTATTGTCCTTACGGAGCTCAGTGTGGATATAATGATTGTGGAATGCAGTGTGGAAGTGGTTGTGGAAGTGGTTATTTATGTTTGAATTATAAATGTATAAAAGAAAAAACATCGTCGGGTGGAGGAGGTGGAGGAAGTTCTGGAGGAAGCAGTAATGATAATGAGAATGAAACTGAGGATAATCAAGAAAATGAAACTGTTTGTACTCCAACAACGTGTTTAGAATTAAGTAGAACATGTGGAACAGTAAGTGATGGATGTGGCGGAACATTAACTTGTGGAAGTTATGGTGGAGGATGTCAGACTGGATATTCTTGTCAAACAAATGGAACTTGTATAAAAGATGTTGTTATCGATTGTGGAAGTGTTCAATGTAAATCTGGGGAATATTGCTCTAATGGAGTTTGTTTAATGAATGTAACTGGAAACACTTATTTTGTTGCAACAAATGGAAATGATAATTGGCCTGGAAATTTTACCCATCCTTGGGCAACATGGGAAAAAGCATTTACTTCCTCTTCTGTCAATGCAGGAGATATAGTTTATTTCAGAGGAGGAGTTTATCAAACAACAGTGAAAACAGGATTAGGAATTCAAGCAACTCGTAGTGGTACAGAGGACAATTGGATTACTTATATGAATTATCCTGGAGAAACACCTATTCTTGATTGTGGAAATATTGTGCAAAGCGATATACAATATACTGGATTAAGAAACGTTGGTATTGGTTTTAGTTATATATATTATGTAAAATTAGTCGGGCTTACTGTAAGAAATGTTAAACAGTATTATAATAGAAATTTTGGAGTAGGAATAAGAGTTTCAGGAGGAAATATGATTTTGGAAAGATGCACAGTTTATAATATCTGGGGGCATGGTTTTGAAACACGATTTGGGGAGAGGGAAGGAGATAAAGCTTATTTAATAAATTGCGATGCTTACAATTGTTATGACAGTTTATCCGGAGATCCTCTTGGTTCAAATGCGGGGAATGCAGGTACTGGATTTTCATTATGGGACGATGATAGTAATGCAGAAGGAGAAGTATATTTATACAATTGCAGAGCATGGAATTGTTCTGATCAGGGATTTCAAACAGGAGCAACTCACTATGTAAAAGCTACTGGTTGTTGGTCCTTTGAGAATAAAGAGCATGGTGTAGGCGGAGGAGCAGGATGGAAAATGGGCTGGATAGAGTATTATGGAGCTGCACCAAGAGAATTATCAAATAATTTAGGCGTATGCAATGATGGAAACGGTTATATGACCAATGAATGGTATGGAGAAGATATTCCTTTAACATATTTTTATCATAACTTAGCATATAAAAATGGAAAAGAGGATAATGAAGGAATAGGAATTGCAATTTCAAGGCTAGAATCAGGACATACAGACAGTGAACTTCTGAGGATTTTAAAAAATACTATTTCTTATGATAATTATAATTATGATATTCTTACACGTCAATCTGCTTCCTACACCCACGATCATAATTCCTGGGACAGCCCAGTGAATGTAACTGATGAGGATTTTGTTTCATTGGATTGTTCACAATTATACAGCCCTAGAAAAGCAGATGGTTCTCTTCCAGATATTACATTCGGGCATTTAGCTCAAGGAAGTGATTTGATTGATGCAGGAGTTGTAATATCCGGATATCATTGTGCAACTTCTGGAGATCATCCTGGAGAAAACTGTGTTGAGTGGTACGGCTCAGCTCCAGACTTAGGACCTTTTGAAAGTAATTATTAATTTTCTATCTATTAAACTCAAAATTCTCTCTTAAAAACATTTATTAAGGATTTTTTCTATTATAAAGTAACTAAATTTTATCAATTTTTAACATGGAAATCAATTATCCAAATGTTCCAACTTACAAGAAAGACAGTAGAATGCCTATAACAGAGATTTACAGAAAGCTCTCAAGACTTAAAGAATCTCTCTGGATAGATGAAGTTATTTGTTCTCAAAGAGTTGATCTTAAAGAACATAAAAGAAAATTTCTGCCTATTCTTGGTTTCAGAACAAGACTTAAAGGAGATGCTTTATGGATTATTTCAGGAATACACGGAGAAGAACCTGCAGGACCTAATGCAATTGCAAAAAACATCAGATTTCTAAACAAACTAGCTAAAAAAATTCCAATAGTTCTTATTCCATTAGCTAATCCTTCAGGATATAGAAGAGATTGGCGTTATCCTACTCTTAAAAGAAGAGTTAAATCTCCTCATATTGAAGTTCCAAGTGTTGGTTCTTCAGAACATGTATTAATTGATGAAAAAACAGGAAAAGCCCAATCCTTGAAAGCAGTTAACAAAGAAGCAGAAGAATTATCTAAATATGTTATTGAAAATTTTGAAAATTATCCTCCATTAGTTGTTTTGGATTTTCATGAGGATGAAAGTGCAAAAAAGCAGTATATTTACTCTCATGGAAAATTGAAAGTTTATGACCCTATTGCAAGAAAGATTGTAAGAGTTTTGAAGAAGCACGGGTTTAAGTTTTATGGAAGTGGAAGAACAGCTTTCAATGAAAAGATAGTGAAAGGAGTTGTAGCAGATATAAATGATGGTTCAATAGATGAATTGCTTTCTTCAGAAGAGATTATTGTTAAAGAAAAGAAAATAAAAGGCCCAGATGCAAAGAGTGTTGTAGTAATAGAAACAAAAACAATTGATGTTCCTCTTAAAAAACGTGTTAAAGCCCATTCTTATATAATAAGAGATTTAAAATCAATTTACACTCTTGCAAAAGATATCTTTGATGAAGGATAATCAGATTTTTCTGGCTTTAACAACTAAAAACGATGGCCGTCTTATTGTTCTTTCATAAGCTTTTTCATTATTTTTCTTAGCCTTCTTTGGAGGAAATGGCTCAAGTATTCTTTCAACAATAAAACCAGAATCATTAAGAGAATTAATAATATTCTCAAAAGTGTGATGATAAGCAATAAGTTTTATTTTATCATGTAAAACAACTTCATATTTATTATTATGAAAATATGGTTTCAATAAACTTCCTTTAATTCCTTTAATTTTTAATTTTGATGAAACTTCCATAACTGGGTGATGCATTGAAAATACAAATAATCCATTTTTCTTTAGTATCCTGTTAACTTCTTTAAATAAAGGAGGTAGCTCCTTGAAGTAGTGAATCATTAAACTGCTACTTACTACATCAAATGAGGATTTTTTAAATTGGGTCTTCTTTGCATCTTCAATATAGAATTTTATACTTGGGTTCTCTCTTCTCGCAATTTCTATTAATCCTGAAGATAAATCAGAACCAACTATTTTTGCTCCAAAGGAAGCTAACTTTTTAGTGTAAATTCCTGAGCCACATCCTAAGTCTAAAACAGATTTTCCTTTAACTTCTTTTTTCAGAAAAGAAGTCATAGAAGGTTTGTCTATATATTTATGCCAGAAGTTTTTATCTTCAGATTTTAATCCATTATGATAATATTCGCTGTTTTTATTGTAAGCTCTTTTTATTATTTCAATGTCTTTATTCATAATTAATTAAATTAATTGGACTTTAAAAGATTTTTATTTAAGGCGCAGGTGTTACAGGTCCACCTAAAATTATGTTTGCTCCTGCAGATACCACAAAGGAAATTACCATTAAAGCAAAAGAGTGTTTTATTCCTGCCTTAACT
>CAZNIA010000037.1:0-6490 GCA_964572995.1 Candidatus Woesearchaeota archaeon | reverse complement strand
ACCATTTTGTGAAATACCACATCTGTAAATGTCCAAGATGAATTGGTCCTGAAGGCCCACATCCAGTATACAAAAAGAATTTGTTGCCTTTTTCATATTCATCCAGAAGCCATTTTAAATCTCTGTGCGCAAACATCACTCCTCTTCTTAACATAGGATGAAGTTCACCTTTTGTGTGTTTATTTATTCTTTTAAGAAGTTCTTCATTTATCTTCTCCAAACCAAATTCCTTAACTAATCTTTCATAATCCACATTTCCTTTAACTTCATAAGGATTAACAGTCATATTGCTTTCTTTCTCACCCATTATTTAAAGAACAGGAAGTAATTTATTAATGTTTTTATTTAAAGAAACTTCTTCACCAAGTCCATAATATAAAAAAATACCTTCTGGTTTAAGAATTTCTTTTATTTGCCAGCTTAATATATTCATTAGTTTGTCAGAACTCTCTTTAGAAGCATTATCTTTTATTTTATTATAATTTTCTTTTTCCAATTCAGGAGAATTAAATAATCTGAAAGCTGTGATAATATCAAAGGAGTTTTTTTGGAAATTATTAATTAAAACTTTATCTTCAAGAAGATTTAATTGCATATGTGGAAATTCTTCTTTATCTAAATCTCCTTTATCTATTCCAAAGATGCTCAATCCTAATTCTTGTCTATTTTGATATACAAATCTTGAAAACCAAGGCTCATATAAACTCCCATACCTTATTTTTTCTTCGGTTCCCCCATTTGAACCACATCCAATGTCAAGAATAGACTTTCCTTTAATATCTTGATTTAAAACATTTAATACCCTAATATATTGCCCAAGTAAACTCCACCAAACTAAGGGAGAACATTCAGCTGACTTTGCAAATTCCTTTGTCTTCTCATTTGCTGTTTTATATACTTCTGAAGAAGCATATCTAGAAATATTATCTCCATCTACGAATTTCATATTTAAGATTAAAACTAGGATGTTATAAGCATTATCGTCGTGAGAAGTATATTTCTTAATCGATAATTAATTATCCCTAGCAAACCACGGAATTCTTTAGAATTGGGATTTCATTTTATGTTATTTCATCAAGGTGTTTAGAAATTGCCCTTCAGTGCAAAGTGGAAAATAGAAAAAAACCTGGAGGTTGTTTTCAGTGTAGACAAGTGGTTTGCTACTAAGAACCTCAAAGAACTGACCTTCATTCTTCCTCGGCTCTGCAACCCGCTAAGCATTCCAATAGGTGTTTAGGGCTGCTCCGATCAAGGCCTGACCCATTTCGCATCTACGAAATCAAAACGGACAAAGCGTCAACGTCGGAACAAAGATTCCTTGACACTCCTATCACGCCCCACTCGTAGTCTGCCATAAAGCCCGTTTGCAAGCAGCGGAGGGCTAACCCGCCGACGTAGTCTACAAAAAATCAAGATAATTATCATTTAAATGCCTTTTGGTTTGGTTTTACTAAGAGAATTATTTAATTAAACAAGATTAAGTTATCAATACAGATTTATTCTCTTATCAATACACTCAACTTTGCTTTTTCAGCACCAAAGAATTCTATACAGAAATCTGCAGCATCTTTTTCATCGAAATCTTTACAACTAAATATATCAATGAAAGCCTTCTTAGGATTTTGTTGCTCTTCAAAATGTGCAGTTATAGAAGATGTTTCAATAAACTGCATAAAAGAATATCCTTCTAATTTACCGACTCCAAATCTTTTAAGATAAGTTGGCCCATATTTTTTCATTTTAATCTTCTTGCAAAGCTCGTCGCAGAAACGCCGAATCTCCTGAGGCTTGCTGATATTGTCATTACAACCTACTAAATCAACACTTGCTAGTTTTCCCCAAAACTTAGTTTTTTGTTCACCCCTAATTTTTTTCATAGGACAATTAAAAAAATATTTATTTTTAAACTTATGCCTTTTTCACAGAAACTTCTTTCAAGAAAAATTAAGCTCTCGACGGATTAATTAAAATGCATCCTTTTATTTAACAAAGAATCTTTTGTTCTTTTTGTTCTTAAAGCATATTCATTTTCATATTCAAAAAGATTATTCCAAAGATAATTTCTTAAATTCTCTTTATCTTCAGGACTTAAATTCATTTCTTTTATTCCATCTTCTAAATCAAACATAATAGCATATTCTTCAAGCCTTTCTTTTTTTGTGAAATTAAAATGAGAATTAATTTCTTCAAGATTTATCATATCAACAATACAAAAACAGAGTATATATATTTTATTTATATTAATAATTTTATTAATATAATAAGCAGAACAATTAATATAATTATTTCTGTTATTATAAATAATTTTCTCAATGTGTCTGCATCTGTACCTTCATAAGTATAATTGGGTGAAAGTAATTCATTATAACATGAATTTGTCTCAATTGGTTTGTTGTAAGAATAAGAACATCTATTTTCATCAAAGCACTTTCTTGTTGTTGTTCCGTCTACACATCCGCTCCATCCAGAACATTCCCAGTTAGGTTCACAATAATTTTGAATTCTGTTGTTCTTGACATAATCTTCTTTTTCTTCTTCAATAAAACACACTTTTGAACATCCATCAAAATTATTAGAATTGCCATCATCACATTCTTCTCCCTCATCTATTATCCCGTTTCCACAATTCTCATTTAAATCACACTCTCCAACAGGACAGCTATAACAATAATTGTTATCTTCTGGTTCAGGGCATTCCCCACAATCTTCAGGACAAGTTGCACAATTTTCTCCTTCACCAGCATCGCATATTTCATCTCCACAGAATTTTATAATAGGACAATTACCACAATCGCAAGGACAATTAAAGACTGTTTCATAATTATTGCAGATCATATCTCCGCAAAATTCAAGTATACAAAGTGCAGAACATCCATCTCCATTAACATTATTTCCATCATCACACCATTCTCCTTCTTCAACAATACTATTTCCGCATATAGTAGATTCAGCACTCACTCCTGTAATAAATATAATTGTAAATACAGCCAAAATCAATAATACTTTCTCTCTTTTTCTCACCATTAAATTTTATAGTTAAAACAACTTAAAAGCATATATGTTATGAATAAGATAAATTATTTTACTTGTTCTCAGTAAGGATTTTTCTTTAAATAAACTATCATGATAGCTATAATTATTATAACCAATCCAAGAACAATTGCAAGAAGTGCCCACTGCCACTTGTCTGCATCAAATAGTTTTTTAGTTCCTTTTTCCTCAAATTCAACTTTAACTTTTGGATTATATTCTTTTACAGTCTTTTCTTTGACACCAAGATTAATTGAATTTGTGCTTGAAAATAATCTTCCACTTCTTGAACTCTCTCTACTTGGACTTGAAACTACAATAGGTGCTCCAGAAGAATCCACTGCTCCACCATTTCCAAGAATCAATGGAGTTCCTGAACCTCCAGAACTTGTTGTGCCGCTATTTGTATTTAATTTAATAACATTGCTTGGAACAACAACTTCATTTTTCTTTTCTGTTCCAGTTATTATTAAATCACTGAATGCAGAATTTTCACCATCATCATATTTAACAGTTGCTTTTATGTCATAATATCCATATTGAGCAGTTTCTGGTATCTTCAAGTAAAATGTCTCTGTTTCTTTGTTTTTATCTTGGTATTTCTCTACTTCAATCTCTTCACTTTCTTGTGAGATTCCTAAAGAAGGTATCTCAATTTCTATGAATGCATCTTCATCTGATCTTCCAAGATTTTCAATTTTAACTTTAACTTCCATTTCTTCCCCAGGAGAAGCACTCTCTCTATCTGTTCTTATATCTGAGATTATTACCTGATGCTTCTTTCTTTCTATTTCTATTTCAACATAGTTTGAGTTACATTCTTCATCTTCTCCTTCAACATAAACATAAATTGCAAAATTTTCGCTCTCAATATCTGAAGGTATTGTGAAATTAAAATCCAGTTCTTCATATTCTCCTTCATCAACATCCAACCCCTCTTCAATATCTTCAATACTTTCCTCTTCTTCTATATCATAAAGATGTATTTCAACATCAAAGTCCATATCATCATCTAATTTATTCTTTATTCTTATTGTGCCTTCTATTGTTTCTCCTATTTCAAAATCATCACCTTCATCCGGTTCTTTTATTGTTATCTCAATTGAATTATCTTTAATCTCACATCTTTCAGCATCAGAAAATTTAGGGGGTTCTTTTGTATTCCCAACTAATATTGTTATTTCCTCAGAATCTTTTAATCCTGTGTTATCTTCTGCAATAAATTCAACTTTATGTGAACCAGACTGATTATAATTTGGTTTCCATACAAATGTTCCTTTACCATTTCCATTATCTACAAAGCTTGCTCCTTCAGGTAAATTTTTGGTTGATAAAGTTACAGGATCTTTATCCTGGTCTGTTGCACTCACTGTAAATTTAAGTTCAATATTTTCACTTGTAGCTTTATTTCCTATCTTGTTTAATGTAGGATTATCAGGAGCACTTATATTAATCATCCAGTCTTCTGAAGCTTTATTTGTGTTGGAACCGTCATTACATTCAACATTCCAAATATATTCTCCATCCTGAAGATAATCAATGTAAAAGCTTCCAAGAGTATCATTTTCAAATTCAGCTGTTTCAAGAACTTTACCATTAGCAATAACACTGCACTCAATTTCTTCATCCATATTATCTCTTACATAAAACTCAAACAATACTTCTCTGTTTTCAATGAAAAGTGTTCCTTCAACAGGCGAATCAAGTTCAACTTCAGGTTTTGTTACATCCTCAAGATTAGAAACTTCTTTAGTAGGATAATCTAATATTTCCCATGTCTCTGAGCCATCAGGTATTCTTGCAAGAGAATTAAATTCTTCATTGAAATCTTGATATTCAATTCTATTTACAAGTATATTATTACATCTCAACTCAAGGTATCCATTATCTTCTAATGCATTCCATCCAAATGCAGCAAATCCTTTGTTGTTTAATGTTCCATACATTTCAAGTTCTTCAACTCCATTTGAAAGAGAGCAATTAGCCATGCTGAATGGAATTTCTTCTGGATTATACACTTCAACCCATCCTTCACTTCCTGTTACAATCTCATTTACAACAACTTTTTGCATTACAGTCACTTTGACTGTTTTATATCCATAAACTTCTCCATCATATGCTCCTATTAAAAATTCATACACTCCAAAGTCTTCTTCAGTTGTCTGCCATTCAAAATTATTTTCATCTTGAACAAATCTTGAATCATTTATTGAAAATTCAAATTCTTCTCCTTCAGCATCACTTGCAAACACACTAAAGCCTATTACTCCTCCAGCAAGCGCAAATTGTTCTTCTATATCTTCTATTAATGGAGCATCATTAACTGAATTAACCTTTACAGTGAAATTTAAATTAACTTGGAATTCTTCATCATTAATTGTAATCTCAACTTGTTCTTCACCATACCAATTTTCCTGCGGGGTTATAAATATTGAAGTTGAATCTTCACTTAACTCAAGAATTATATGAGGAGTATTCTCAAAAGAATATTCTAATTCACTATCTGGATCATAAACTAACTCTTCTAAAACTAATTCATAAATTCCATCTTCATCTATTTCAATATAATCTATTTCCTGAAGTATCTCAGGAGCATCATTTACAGGAAGGACTCTTAAAGTGATATTATTGCTATATGCCATGTTAAGCCCATCAGCAACTCTGAATATTATCCAGTCTTCTCCAGACCAGTCTTCTTTGGATTCAAAGAAAGCAATTCCACTCTCTATTTTATTAAGAATAATATTTGAACTCTCAGAGCTTTCTGAAAACAAATAATATAATTTATCTTGATCTAAATCATAAAAATATTCTGTAAGATTTAAAGTGTGAGAAGAATCTTCGTCCCATTCTTGTTCAGGTATATCCATAATTAATTCAGGAGCTTTATTTCTATTAAGAACTTTAACACTGAATTTTTTGCTTGAAGTTAATTCCCCATCACTTGTCAAGACAAAGAAGCTGTAATCTCCTTCATCTTCATATCCTGTTTGCCAGGTGAAATGGCTTTCATCTTCTTCATCCTGTACGAATCTTGAATCATTTACTTCATATGTGAATTCATCTTCTTCAGCATCATATGCATCAACATATACATCTACAGTTTCATTTTCATAAACAACTATTCTATAGATTGGTTCTATTATAGGAGCATCATTAACACAATTCATATAAGGATCACTTGAACCAGGATTAACAAGAGGATTTTCATCATCACAGTCGTCTCCTCCAACAATTTCTGCAATAAATCCATCCTCATCTAAATCATTTAAATCACTTCCACTGCAATCCTGATCAATTCCATCATATGCTATTTCTTCTGCATCTGGATTTATGCTTGCATCTCTATCATTGCAATCCTGATCCATAAAGAAACCATCGCCATCTCTGTCCTCTCCTCCCATTGCCCACCCAACGGTACCTGCACATAGCGACCGAACCTGCAACGGGCATCTGCCAG
>CAZNIA010000036.1:0-6819 GCA_964572995.1 Candidatus Woesearchaeota archaeon | reverse complement strand
TAAAATCTCAGGGTAAAGATGCAAGCAAAGATGGTTATAAAAGAATGATTATTGATGATATTATTAGACCATATTTTCCTTCTAAAGTTTATAACAGATTAAACGCTTATCTTAAAATAGATTTCGAAGAAATTAATAATCTTCTTTTTTGCATCATCAAGGTAAAAAAGAGTGATTCTAGAGTGTTTCTTAATTTGGAAGCAAGAAAGATTTTTATGATTAGAACAGAAACAGAATCCAGGCAGATTGTAGATGAAGAACTAGTTGATTATTGCATGAGCAGATTTTAATTATTTAGTTTGAAATAATTTATTTTATAAACCCCTTATCTCTTAATGGAAAATGTTAAATGAAATTATCTTAGCTTTAATACAGGCATTAACAGAGTTTTTACCTATTTCTTCTGATGGGCATTTAGCTCTTGTCTCAAATATAATTGAGCAGCCAAATTTATTTTTCATAACTTTCCTTCATTTAGCTTCATTATTCGCAGTTGTAATTTTTACAAGAAAAGAAATTGCAGAGATTTTGAAGTTCAGAAAAGAAAGTTGGAAATTAATTAAATATCTTGTTATAGGAATAATTCCTGCAGGATTAGCTGGATTATTTTTCAGTGATTTAATTGAAAGTACACTAACTTCTTATCTTTTAATTGGAATTTTTTTCTTTTTCACAGGAATAATTGTATTCTTAACTAAATTCATAAAACCTCTTAAAAAACCAAATAACCTCTCCAATAAAAGTGCTTTCTCAATAGGATTAATGCAGATTCTTGCGCTACTTCCAGGAGTTTCAAGAAGCGGTATGACCATTTCAACTGCAATGTTCTTTGGTATAGAAAAAGAGAAAGCAGTTAAGTTTTCTTTCTTGATGTTTATACCTTTAGCAATAGCAGCATTTATACTTGAGGCAATTAAATATTCAGGAGAAGTTATAACAATACCTGCACTTACTTTAATTGTTTCATTTGTAGTTTGTTTCTTATTTAGTCTTTTATTTTTGAATCTTCTTAATTATATTGTAAAAAACAATAAATTCTGGGTGTTTGGAATATACTGCTTTTTTATTGGATTAGTTTCTATTTTACTTTATATCCTTTAAGAATTAATACCTTTATTACACTCTCATCAATTTTACTTTCATTGATATTGCCTTTTTCAACTTCTTCTTTTATATCTTTTATCAAATAATTCAGCTCTTTTGAATTTAAATTGAAATCAAGAATTAAATTTTCTCCAGAATTAATTAAATCAATATACATCTTGGTTTTATCTGGATAGAAATCACTCAATCCTTTCATGTTTATTTCATCTGCTACAACAAGAAGTTCTTTATCTATATCAGATATAATCTCTTTTGAAACTGTTGAAGGTTTTCCATTAGAGTCAACTTCTCCAGTTACTATCTGATGACTTACCATTATAGACGAAATATTATTCTCCTTGCAAACTTCAAATAAATGCAAATCTTTTTCAGATATTTCTTGATTATCTGAAGTAAGATGAAGGTTTTTCTGCATCCCTTTTCCTGGATAGTGTTTGCATACCCCCAAAACATTTTTTTGAAGTCCCTTAATATAAAACTCAACTTTTTCTGCTACTTCTTGATCTGTGCCTGAAAATGCTCTCCCTCCATAAACTTCATCTGAATATTCAGATACAGGGGCAAAATTCATATTAAACCCTATTTTTCTTAGTAATTCTCCATGTTTAAATCCAATATCTTCAGCTTCATACTTTGTTTTTATTTCTGAAAAAGCAGGAAATATTTGATGAGGTTCAGGATTATGAAAAGGAGTCCATACACCCTCCATATCTGTTGCAACAAAAAGTTTTATTTTAGAATTATCTTGATATTCTTTTATCAATTGTTTATAATCTTCTTCATTTTTCTGCCTGTCGAGAAATATTCCTCCAACATTTAAATTATTGAACTTCAAGTCTTTTTCATCACCTCTCACCATAATCATCTGTGCTATTTTTTGCTCAAGAGTTAAAGAAGAGAATTCAATTGTTTTACCTTCAATTAAAACATTATCTGTGCTAAATTTAGAAACCTCCTTATTAGGAAGATAAATGTCTACATAATATAAAAAAAGAAAAACAACAAGTACAGCAATTACAGATATTATAAATAAATTCTTGGATTTTTTTATCTCTGATTTAATTCGATTATATTTTTTTAGATTTCTTTTCTTATTTTTGTAACTCTTTTTCACCTTTTTTTTAACTTTTTTCATTTTAGTTTATATCCAAGATTATTTTCCCTGTAGTTGATTTATGTTCTGATTGTATTTTATCGTTTATATAAATATAGAATTCTCTGTAAGTCATAACCTTTGCTTTATCTTCTTTAACATACTCCAAGAATTTGTCTAAGTCATCTAATTTCTCTTGGGAGTCAAAAGTATTAGCATGAAGTTGTAAAATAAATAAATTTGTCTTTTCGTATTCTTCTATCCATTCTTGATAAGGAGTATGTCTAAAATCCAAAGAATACCATCCGTATAAATAAATTGGGTCATAACCCTTTGGAGTTATAATAACATTTTCATCGAAGTAAGCTTTGGGTACATGAGTGTTCCCAATAACTAAAAATCCCGCTTTTTTAACATTTTCATACTGTTCTGTTGTCCAGTAGTTTCCGGGAGGAAAATAACTTGTAAATGGAGTTCTGAATATTCTTTGAAGTTCTTCTTTTCCTTTATATACATTGTACCAAACTTCCTCGTATTTTGGACAATAATTTTCATTTCTACAATGATTATATCCATGCATTGCCAATTCATATCCTTTTTCTTTTAAATCTTCAAGATATTCAATCATCCATTCATCTTCTTCTAAAGGATAATTTTGTCTTAGCTCTTCCACAAATATATAGGGAGTCAATCCAAGTGTTGCAGTAAATTCATATTTGTCTATAATGTCCGATACTGATTTATATCTTTCCGGAGTATAACCATATTTTTCAAAATATGCTGAAGTTTCATCAATATTCCAATAATCATCTATTTCTATAATCATAATTTTTTCATCTACTCTTACAGTGGTGGATTTGTCTAGATTAAATAAATTGACTTCCACAATTATTAAAACAATTATTAAACATATAACTATCAATAAAGATATAATTTCAATTTTTTTCTTATGCTTCTCTGAAAATTCAGCTATTTTTTTTAAAAACCTGATGTTTAATTTAAATTTAATTAAAATAAAAATTAATACAGCCAAGATTATTAAAATTATTAAAATTTCTGAAATTAAATGATATATCTCACTAAGACTAAATTCAAGATTAACCCTCCACACCATATATACAACAATTATAGGAACCTTATAAATTTAGTCTTATCTTTAATCTTGTTGTTAACTATGTATTAGGATAAGATTTATTAAATACCAGTTATTCTTTTTTTCATGGTTAAGAAAAAACCAGATAAAAAATCTGTTAAAGCATCTGTTAAATTAAATACAAAAAAAGACCACAAAGGAAAAAAGATAAATCCAAAGATTTTTGAATCTTATGATGATGAAAACAGAGCAGAGTGGAATAAGAAAAGAGGAGAATTTGAACAGATTGCAGATGAACTTTCAAAAGATAATGATTTTATAGTGTTGCGTGAAAATTCTTTAAGGGAAAAATGGGTTAAACAAAATTATCCTAAGCATAAAGAAGTTAAGGCTTTAGTTGAAAGAGCAATGGAATTATACAGAACAAGAATAAAAAAATTTTCTATATAATTAATTTGGATTTATTTAAACAATTCATTTAAATCTGTTCCGCGAGAAGTAATTTTCTTGTATTCTTCAATTTCTTTATCTTCAATTTTCTTGAATAATAATTCAGGTTCGTTTATTTCGTGTTCTTTCCCAAAATCTTTTTCAGCTTCTTCCCATGCTCCTGAAGAACCAGGATTTCCTTGAAGATTTAATTGCTTCCAGACTTTTTCAGAGGTCTTGGGTAGGTAAGGTGCAAATAATATTGCAAGGTTTTTCAATAAAAAAGTACTTGTATAAAAGATATTGTTTGCTCTCTTTGGATCTTCTTTTATAACATTCCATGGCTCACTGTCATTAATATACTTGTTTCCTTCACTTGACAATTCCAGGATTTCAGCATAAGCTTTTCTTAATTCAGCTTTTTCCATTAAATCTCCTATGCTTTTTCTTTTTTCTTCAATTGTTTTCAATAATTTTTTATCTATCTCTTGTAAATCTTTAGCTGCAGGTTTTGTTATTTTCCCATTTAATTTTGTATATATAAAATTCAAAACTCTATTAACCAAATTTGCATAATTTCCAATTAAATCTGAATTAACTCTTTCCTGAAAGTCTTTCCATCTGAATTCAGAATCACTTGTTTCAGGTATTACTTGGGTTAAATAATGTCTCCAAACATCTGCTTCAAGTTTCAATTCAGGAAGTCTCTCACAGAAAACTCCAATTCCTTTACTTTTTGAGAATTTCTGTCCTTCATAATTAAGATATTGTAATCCAACTACATTTTTAGGTAAATTAAATTCACCATGAGCAATTACCATGCCTGGCCAGAAAATTGTGTGAAAAGGAATATTATCTTTACCCAAGAAATTGTAAACTTCTGATTTTTCATCTTTCCAGAATTTCTCCCATTCTTTTGTAATTTCTTTTGTTGAAGAAACATATCCTATAGGAGCATCAAACCATACATAGAAAACCTTTTCCTTGAATTCTTTTAATGGAACTTTAACACCGTGCTTTAAATCTCTGGTTATGCATCTTGGTTTCAATCCTTCATTTATCCACCCCATAGCTAAACTTCTTACCTGTTCTCTGAAATATTTATTGGATTGAATCCATTTCTTAAGCTTAGGAGATAAGCTATCTAATTTCAAGAATAAATGTTCAGTTTCTCTTATTTCAAGTTTTCCACCAGAGATTGTTGATTTTGGATTTTTAAGTTGAGAAGGATCTAAAACAGAAGTGCACTTTTCACACTGGTCCCCACTCGCATCAGAATATCCACATTTTGGACACTCTCCCACAACATACCTGTCAGGTAAAAACATATTTTCAGTAGGAGAATAAAAAACTTTCATCTTGTTTTTTTCAATAAATCCTTTTTTGTTTATAACTTCAAAAAATTCTTTGACTGTCTCATGATGTATTGGTTTACTTGTTCTTGAAAAATTATCATAAGAAATTTCAAACCAATCATATATTTTTTTGTGCTCTTTGTATAGTTTATCTGCAAATTTCTCAACTGGAATATTCAATTTAAATGCAGCAATCTCAGAAGTTGAGCCATTTTCATCTGTTCCCCCAATATAAAGTGTTTCATGACCTTTTGCTCTTGAATATCTTGCAAAGATGTCTCCAGGTAAGTGAGACCCAACAATATGCCCTAAATGAGGAACATTGTTGATATATGGAAGCGCTGCTGTGATCAATCTTCTATTTTTTTGTTTAGATTTAGTGTTTTTTGTCATATATCTTAAATCCCTCTTATGTTTTTAAAGATATTCTTGAATGACTTTATTGGAAATAGTTAAGATTAAAAATAAGTGATACCTTAATTTTAAATGGAAGAGGTGTTCAATACAGAGGAAGAAAGCAATACTTTCAATAGGCAGCAAAATAGTGAAGTGTTCAGCACAGCTAAAGGACATCAGATAGTAAACACAGAACATTTAGAACCAAAAATAACTGAAAAAAGAATTTGGAATCTTAATCATTTATTTCTTGGACTTTTCATTGCAATAGCCTTTATTGCAATAACTTTGTTTTTAATTATAAATTTTGAACTTGATTTAACCAATTCCCTTATTGTAATTCTTGCAGTAGTTATAGTTTATTCTGGTATCTTGTTTTTTTTAATAGAACCAAAAGTTTTGAGACAAGTAGATAACACAGTTATTCATAGAGTAGAAAGACCTGTTATAATAGAAAAACCTGTTGTAAAAGAAATACCTGTTGAAAAAAAGATATTTGTAGATAGACCAGTAGAAGTAATAAAAGAAGTTCAAGTACCTGTTGAAAGAGAAGTTATAAAAGAAGTTGAAGTTCCAGTAGAAAAAACAGTTTTTGTTGACAGGCCTGTTGAAAAAGTTGTTCAAGTCCCTTCAGATCCAACAGTTATAATAGCACCAGAAGAAACAAAGAAAAAATTAGTTATCCCTAAATATGATTTTGTTGCTTCAGAAGAAACAAGAACATATCATACAAGAAACTGTAGACTTGGAAAATTAATAAAAAGAAAATATAAACTTGTCTCAAACAATGAAAAAGACTTTATAAAAGAAAAGTTTAAACCCTGTAAAGTTTGTATAAAGAAAAAAAAGAGAGCCTAATCGCTCTTAATAATTAATCTTATAAAGTTCTTTATTATTTATAATTTACTATAGAGGAAAGATGCAAAGTATAACAGAAACTCTTAATTCAATGAATTTGCAAGGATTGACAGAGAGAGAAGCAAGTTCAAGATTAAAAGAAAAAGGATACAATGAACTTCCAAAGGAAAAAAGAAAAACAACTCTTAAAATTATCCTTGAAGTTATAAAAGAACCAATGTTTCTTCTTTTAATTGCATGTTGGATTATTTACCTTTTACTTGGAGATATAAAAGAATCTTTTCTTCTATTAGGGTTTGTAGCAGTTATAATTTTTATAACAATTTATCAGGAAAATAAAACTGAAAAAGCTTTGAATGCTTTAAGGGATTTATCTAGTCCAAGAGCATTAGTTGTAAGGGATGGAGAAAGAAAAAGAATTCCAGGTAAAGAAGTTGTTGAAGGAGATATTGTAATTCTTTCAGAAGGAGACAGAGTTCCTGCAGATGGAA
>CAZNIA010000035.1:4164-7443 GCA_964572995.1 Candidatus Woesearchaeota archaeon | reverse complement strand
AATATGATGCTTATGAGAATTTTCTGGCTCTGTTTCTCCTTCTAAGCTTTTGATTAATTTCCATGCAGAAGAAGGATAGAATTTAATTATCTCACTCATTGAAGGATAGAATTTACTTTCAGCTAACCCTTCAACTGAAAGAGGATCTTTATTGGAGAGCAATATAAGAAAGTTATACCCATTTTTAGCTGTTGAATCTTGTATTTTCTTGATAAGTTTAGGAGTAAATTCTTTTTTTGTAAGATGAAGTATAAGTGAAGCAATAATCAAATCATAATCTTGCTCAAATTCTTCCTTGAAGAAATTACCTTTCACAAAAACTGCACCTTCTGGTATAGAAGAGGGTTCTTTTATATCGATTCCTTTTACAAATGCACCTTTTTTAAGAAAAGCCTTTGGAAGAAGCATCTCTCCACATCCTAAATCAAGAACTTTGTGAATATCTTTTTTTAATAATTCATATATGAACTCTCTCTTGATTTCTTTGATGCTTATCATATAATTGGTTTATACAATCTAATTATATAATCTTTATTATTTCAACAAAAAACATAAAAGGAGAGGCTCTTTCTATATATCATGGCAGAAAAACCAATACTCAAAGCATATTATGATGATATGTTTTTTGAGTTTTTAGTTCATGGAAGAGAAGAAGGATGGAAAAGGGATTCCATAGTTTTGTTACCTGGATTTCCAAGTTCAAATAATTATGATTCTGAAATGAGATATCTTTATAGCAGAGGATTTAATGTGTTTTTTCCAAGATACAAGGGAACTTATCAGAGTAAAGGGAATGGTAAATCAGGTTTTCTTGGAAGTAATATTGTTCAAGATTTAAAGGAATTTATCAGTGAATTGAAGAAAGGGAAAGCAAAAAGCCTCTGGGATAATACTCTTGTTGAGTTTTCTACTGATGGAAAGATTATTCTTTTTGGAGGAAGTTTCAGTGGTGCAGTTGCATGTGGATTAGGAGCTGTAGATAAGGATATTAGAAAAATTGTTTTATTCTCTCCTGTCTGGGATTTCAAGAAACATAATGAATCAGGGGATGAACAGGATTTAGAAAAGTTTCTTCCTTTCATTAAAAGAGCATACAAGAATTTGTATAGGATAGGATTTGAAAACTTAAGCAAGAAGATGGGAGAATTCAAAGAGTGCTCTCCTGAATTTTATTTGAACAGATTAGCTGGAAATGAAACAGGAGTTTTAGTTTTCAATGATCCTGAAGACAAGACTGTTTCAATTAAGCATACATTGAATATAATCAAAATTCATCCCTGGATTAAATCAACTGAGCACAATAAAGGGCATGATGGAAGAACTTCTGGATTAATTGAATTAAGATGGCAAGAGATAGCTGAATTTCTAAGAGAGTGAATTAATTTTTAGAAAATCAGGGTGCCTACACTTTTTGAATTTTACTGATATTTGTGGTCACCTAAATTTATTTTTTTAATTTATTTAATGTCTTGTTGTATTGTTTGATTAGAAATTTTATTGTTGGCTTTAAATCATTCTCTTTTTCATATTTCTGAAGGACTTCATAATATTCTTTTCTATCCTGAAGCAAAATATTTATTGGAGGATATTTATTTTTTAAAAGAATAAAATTGAGTAACAGCCTTCCAACCCTGCCATTTCCATCTTGAAATGGGTGTATGTTTTCAAACTGATTATGGATTATTGCTGCAAGTATTAATGGTTTAAATTTAGTTTTGTTTTTTTCATACCATTCGATTAATCTTTCTAATTCTTTATGCAAATCATTGACAGGTGTTCCAGAATGAATAATCTCTTTTCTTGAATTCATAACAACTACATTTACATCTCTAAATTTTCCTGCAAATTCTTTTGTTCCATTGAAACAGATTTTATGCAATTTTTTAATAAGCTCAAGAGATAAGTCTTCTTTTGTGGATTTTATGAAATCTATTGCATCAGCAACATTCTTTGTTTCTTTTTCATCAGGATTTTCTGCCTTTTTTTCATCTTCAAGTAATTCTTTTACTTCTTTGAAATCAACATTTGAACCTTCAATTGCATTTGTATTATATACAAAATCTTCTGTGAATCTTTCCCAGTTTGTCTTGAAAATAGAAAGATGATTGATGTTGACCTGCTTGTCATAATTATTTAAGCTATTTATCTGGCTTCTTGTGAGTTTGAAATTAAAAACCTCTGTATTATATTCATCTAGAATATTTAATATGAACACCTCGGCATACTTTGTTCTTTTTTTAAGCTCATCTTCAGAAAGATTAATTCCTAAATAACGTCTAATTTTCTTTACTTTACCTTTTTCTCTATAAGAATGTACAAGATAGTACTTTAGTTGTTTCTCGAGTTTTCTTTTTTCGATGTACATAATATATTATAGGTGACCACATTTTATATATCTTTCTATTTGTGGTCACCCAATAGAATTATATGCCTTAAGTTATTAGTGTAATTATATAGTAGTTAATAACAGCAATGTTTTTAAAGCTCTGAGGAGTGGGTGTTTCATGAACAAAAGACTAATAGCTAAAATAGGAACAGTTGCATTTGCAACTGGATTAGCCTTAGTTACAGATATTGGAAATACCTATTCAAAGTATGAAATTGATGGAAACAGGGTTAAATATAATTCAGGAACAGGAAAAGTTGTGGAATACAAGGAAGCAGACAAAATAGTTTATTATCAGAAACTTTTTGGAGAGGATTTAAAAAAAGTTAAAGTTAATGGAGATACATATAGATATGAAAGATCTCCTGTTTACAAAGAAACTAGAAAAAGATACCATGATTTACTTAATAAGCTGGAATCTGCAAGAGATGCAGAACGTAAAGCTGAAATCAAGAGAAAACTTGATGAAAAAAGTGAAAAACAAAAAGAAGCTTTGGAAATATTAAGAAGATAAAATGAAACCTGAAGAAGTTGAAGCTTTAGATTTGAAACCTGGTCAAAGAATTGAATTGACTTTAAACACTTCAATAGACCCAGATAAAAATCCATTATTAGATAATGAAACATATACTCAGATGGTGTATTATCAGGGTATGACTAGAACTGAACATGGTACACCAATATTACTTTATCAAGAAACAACTCCTGGAAGATTAAGTATTAATAATCAATTAGGTTTAAGAGGAGCTGTTGAAGGATATAAGATGCTTCCATTAATAAATAAAATCTCTCATTTGGAGGTTATGTGAAATGGCAAAAGAATTAACAGACAGAGTTAAACAAGAAATTGTTGAAAGACAGATAGAATTCCTAAAAACAAATTATCCTAATGA
>CAZNIA010000035.1:0-4154 GCA_964572995.1 Candidatus Woesearchaeota archaeon | reverse complement strand
GCTTCAAGCTCAATTAACTGAAAGCCTTCAAGCATATTCTTCAAATAATATGCAAATAAATGAACTAGTTGATTTTAATTTATTAAGAGATCTTGAAAATGGAAGCTTAAAAAACATAACCAGATTATTTGGTGCTGCAATGATGTTTAATGATGTTACTTATAGATATGAAGTTAAAGATAAACATTTAATTAATTTATATGAAAACAACAAAGAAGCTAGAAATCATCTTAGAAATTACGGAGCAAAAACCTCTAAATTGCTTGAAGATTATTTAACTAAAAAAGGATTTATTGGAGAAGAAAATGACACTAGATAAAATCCCATTTGAAAAAGAATTTGACATGTTTGAAGAGGAAATAAAATTTAATTTAGATGTTTTCTATAATAGAATAAGGAACTATCTTAATAGCAATCACAGGCATACTCCAAGCTATATAGAAGGAAAGACTATTTATTTAACTAATCATTTAAATCCAAATCAAATGCCAAAATCAGTAATTTTATCTAGAAGAGGATTTGACAGATTCAATAATCCAATTGGAGCTGTTCTTATTGAGAAAAATCATCCTTTAGGAGAACAAATTAGAAAAGATATTGAAAAATTAATGAGGAGAGAGTACAATTAAAATGAAAACAGTAGAATATAGATTACTATCAAAACCTGGAGAAAAAATAAAATTACCAGAAATGACTCTAGCTCATGCAAGGCATTTCTTTTCACTTGCAGAAAAAGCTCAAAACAAAAGAAAAGCATTAATTCAAATTCTTGATGAAGATCCAGTTTTCAAAGACATGGATGAATTCTTAAAAGAAAACCTTTTACACATGAATTATAAATTCAACAAATACAGGCTCTCAAAAGACAAAGACTTAATTTATGTTTTAATTGGAAGTTTTGAGGTCAGTAAGACCTATGAACAACTATTAAATATAGAAGGAGAAATAAATAAGTCTCTTAATTATTTATAGGATAAATAAAATGAAAACAATTGAATACAAACTACAATCAGAACCTAAAATAAGTGTTACCATACCTGAAGTATATATGAATCTAACCCAGAAACTACTTGATGATGTAACAAATGCAAATTCTGGTTTGGATTTAATTAATGCTGCCAGAGAACATCGTTATTTGTTTAATGATCAAATCAGCTCTTTAGTCTCTCAAATTTTATATTCAAATCAAAATCCAAGAAAACAAGCTGAATTGAAAGACAGGCTTTTACTTGATGTAACAATGTATTGTTTGAGTAATGATTATGAAGCAAGTATGAAAGAAATAAAAAAAGAATATGAAGAAAAAGAAAACAATATTGCAGAAGCGTATAAAGCTCTTGCTGGACCTATTTTGAAAGTTATGGAAAGATTTGAATTAAAAAAAACAATAAATGATAATTAAAATGTTTAACAGAAAAAAAGAAATGAAAACACTGGAATCAAAATTCAAACAAGGAATGAGTGCACAAGAAATAGTTGGAATGTGTGGAATGGGAAGAAATCCTGGATTTTACAGTGGAAGAGGAGCTACAATTTATTATTTAAATTCTGAAATTCTTGAGAAGATTTATACTGGTGTAAGAACAGTACATGGAATAAATGCAGGAGAAGAATTTGTGCAGATGATTATAGATATTCCTAAAATGAGTGCAACAGACTTCTTATACAATCTTTACAATTTAGAAAACAATAACTGGAATTGGGATAAAAGAATGACAAGGGAAGAGAGTGGAGTATATATCAATAATAAAGATTATTTAAGCAAATTTTTCTCAGGAATTATGACTGCTATGGGTGGAATCTATGGGATGCATGCTCAAGATGAAACTCTATACATAAGAGGACAATTTTTAGCTAATCACGGAGTAAAATGAGAAAAGAGTTAACATTGAAATTAATTAAAAGAGAGAAGTGGGATTTTCTTGAGAAAGGAGGAAAAATTCGTGGAAAATTTCAGATTGAAACTTATAAAATAGATGGATTTCAAGGAAGTGATATTGAAATTCTGAGTTATATTAATTCCAAGGGTGTTAAACTGGAAAAAAGAATGCTTTTATCTAAAAATCATCCTGGCCTTCCAAGCAAAATTGATTTCAGAAAAGCTGAAAAATTATTTAAACTTGCTCCGGGTAGATATTACATATACAACAATTACAGAAACAACTGAGTGTTCTTTTGAGTTGTTTTTATATAGAAAAGCTTATAAAAAGTATACTCCTCTATAAATATAGGTGGACTGACCCTGTAAAATCTTTATGTATGTAAAGTATCCAAGGCGAAAGCTGATAAATGGTTTGGATAAGTCACTCTCCACCTGCTTTTATTTTTTCTTCAATTTCCATCCACTTTTCCTTAAACATATCAAATGTTATTTTAAGCACATTAAGTGAGACTCCTTTTTGTCTTCTAACTATTGACCTTAATGCTCTTTTCATATAAGAATAAGCAATGTCATCTGCATAAGATCTAAGGTTTTTATCTCCTGTTTCAACTCTTAATTCAGATATGCTTTTCACATTCTTTTCAAGATATTCATTATCTCCTTGAAATAACAAGTATAAATATTCTTTAACTGATTGAAAGTCTTCATCATTACATATAATTAAATCATCAAAAATATTTAATTTATCCTTAATTAAAAAGTAAATAACTATTGCATAAATTCTTGCTCTGTCATAATTTGCGTCTAATTTTCTTTCTAATTCTTTCTTTAATTTTGGACTCAGTGCAGTTCCGCGATGCTCTTTGGTCTTCACCACCTTATACGCTATTCCAGTTACATGCTTTTCATACAACTTATGGCTTGTGTCTATATGCATCACTCTTTTTCCATGAGTATAATCTATCATAAAATTATATAAAGACAAAAGTTATAAAGATTCTTGCTGAAATAGATATATCTTCAAGATTTATATTATCTAAGATTACATTAATTATGTAACTATATAGTAGTTATAAAATAGAAAACTTTATAAACAACTATTTTATTTTATTTTTATGATGAACACATTTAATAGTTTAGAGGGAAATTTACAGATGCATGTACACGAATGTGGAGAAGTAGGTGGAATGTATTCTGGACATTCTAATGGAAATTCAAATGGAAATTACAACAAAGAACTTTACAAGAGAATTTTAGGAGAAATAGATGAATTTGGAAATGTAAAATATAAATTCAAATCAGATGAATCAAGAACAGTTAAAGTACCAGTGAAATACGCTAAAAACGCTTCAAAGCTCGTTAATTTTGCTCTTGAATCAAAGGAACTTTCTGAGCTTAAAGCAAGAATACAATCAAATGAAGAACTTGCAAAGATGTATATCCCTGAAAAAATAGAAGGAATAATTGGAAAAGGCAAGAAAATAGGCTCAACAAAATCAAGAAAATTGATGGATGAAGTTTATTTAACAGCTTGCTTGCACCAGTGTTACGATCAATTAACTTCAAATTCTGGTTTGAAAAGACTTGAAACAATGAAAAATGCAGAATTTTTCAAGAATGTTTTGGAAAGCCTATAAGAGTATATAAAATGAGATTTAACGGTAAAACCCTTGCAAATGTTTTAAGAGTACATCCAAAAGATTACAAAGTTTTATATCCAAACATAAAAGAACCGGGGTATTGCCCCTGTATGGATTTAACTGGGCGTACAAAATATTGCAATGGTATGATAACAGTTATGGATGCTTTGAAAAGAAGCAAGAAATATGAATTACCTGATTCTTTGAGAACCGTGAGTGCAGTTAAAAAATTCAAGAGTGGAGAAGTTTGGATTGATGAAACCTTGAGAATTGCTTATTTATATATTGGAAAACAAAATCAAGATAAAGATGTTGTGTTGAATTTAGGTGGGGAAACAGAAAAGAAAGGTGAAATTCAAGTTGGAAAAGTGAATGAAAAATATGCTGAAGAGATTTTCTTTGATAAAAAAGTGTTTCCTAAGTATTGATTGAAAAAAGAAAATAAAAGTAACTTTTATATATATTATTTATTATATATTTTGTAGGTGAAATGGAAAAAAGAGGATTGATTTTTCTGGGAGTTTTTGTATTTGTTTTTAGCTTGAGCGGGGTTTTTGCTTGGGCCGATAATACAAGCGCATATCAAGAAGTGGATGGGTGTAATTTACTTAATACCACAGGTGCAACTTATG
>CAZNIA010000034.1:0-8582 GCA_964572995.1 Candidatus Woesearchaeota archaeon | reverse complement strand
ATGCAAAAACCTGTAAGAAGAGAAGAACTTAGTATTTCCCCAAGACTCGCTAAGATTATGGTAAACTTATCTGAAGTTAAAGAAAATGAAGTTTTATTAGATGCATTTTGTGGTATTGGTGTTGTTATGATTGAAGCTCTTAATATGGGGATAAAAACTATGGGAATAGATAAAGATAAAGATGCAGTTGAAGGAGCAAGAAAGAATTTGGAGTGGATGAAATTTCCTGGTTCAGGATATAAACTGATAAATAATGATTCTTCTAAAGTTAAAATAAGCCCAGTTAATGTTCTTGTGAGTGAACCTGATTTTGGAAGTACATTAAGAAGAACACCTGAAAAAAGAGAAGCTGAGAAGATGATAAATCAATTTGAAAAGCTTATGATTGATGTTTTAAATAATATGAAAACAAGTGTTTCTGGTAAAATTGTATTCAGTGTTCCTTTGATTAATACAGGAAGAGAAAGAGTGGGGTGTGATTATTTAAAGATAAGTTCTAAAACAGGGCTTAGGATAGAAGAAGGTTTTCCATTACCTGAGTTCAGAGAAGGGCAAATTGTAGGTAGAGAGATTGTTGTAATGAAGAGATAAGCCATTAAGAAATCTTTAAAGACGTCACTTTGTTCTGTCTAAAAACCATATAGGTAAGGTTTTTAAACTAATTTTATTGATTAATAACTATGACAGAAGGAAAAGTTATACAATTTAGAAGAGGAAGAAAAACTGTTAGTGAAAGACATTTCTTAATTGAAATTGAAGGAGCTACAGATAAAGAAAAGGCTAGTAAATTTGTTGGAAAGGCAGTTACATGGAAGAGCCCTGCTGGAAAAGAGATTAAAGGTAAAATTGCTGCTACTCATGGAAATAAAGGAGTTGTAAGAGCTATTTTTGAAAAAGGATTACCTGGACAGGCAATTACAACTAAAGTAGAGGTTAAATAAAAATAATTTAAAATGGCAACATTAAGAAAAGCAAATGCATATTCAAAGAGAAAAACTGTTCCTTATACAAGAGTGAGTAAAAGAAAAAACAGATCGTACATAAAAGTAGTTCCTCCTCAGAAAATTGTTAAATTTAGTATGGGTGATGGAAATACTTATGAAACAGGAAAATATCCTCACAGACTTGCTTTGGTTACAACAGAGGCAGTTCAAATAAGACATAATGCTCTTGAATCTTGCAGACAGTATGTAAACAAGGTTTTAGATAAAGGTATTCCAGGACAGTACTTTTTTAGAGTTGTTCCTTTTCCACATCATATTCAAAGAGAAAACAAAATGCTTACTGGTGCAGGAGCTGATAGAATGCAGACAGGAATGCAATTATCTTTTGGAAAATGCATAGGTAAATCTGCTATATTAAAGGCAGATGCAGAAATATTCTTTATTGCTGTTTCAACACCAAAAGCATTGGTTGTTGCAAGACAGGCTTTCAGGGAAATAAAATCTAAACTTCCTTGTAAGACAAGAGTGGTTTATGAGTTAATGCCTGTTTCTGATAAGAATGAGTGATTTTGTCACTTTTACTTAATGGTAACAAAAACGAAAGATTTATAAACTTCAGGTTTCTATAAATTATATGACAGACAAACCTATAGAAAAAACAGAAGAAGAGAAAAATGAAGAATTAGCAAAAGCTAACTTAGACAAGAAAAATCGTTTATGGGATTATGCTGCACCTAAATTAATTACTCATGCAAAATATGGAGAGCTTGCAGACATAAGCGAAGTATTTTATAGAAATTCTATAATTCAAGTTCCAACTGATCACACATATCAATTACTATTCTTACCTCAACTTTTGACAGAAGGTGGAGCAATAACTAGCCAATATATACAAAGTACTTCTCAAGCTATTTTACAAAATTCTTTTTTTAATCTAAAAATAGAAGATGCATTGGCTTACACTGAATACAAGGGTCCTATCAGAACAGATTATGCAGGTAAATACTTGAATCAAATTGATAAGGAAGGAGCATTCAGAATAATTAATGATGCTATGTTGTATCAGTCTGATGAAGTTGCAAAAGGAATACTTGGACTTAGACAAAAAGAAATCTCCAAAGGTTTAGAGAAGATAGTTGGAGAACCTGAAAAGAAAGAGTAATTTTCTATAGATAGATTAATAAACTAATTTTTGGATAGTTTTTTACTTATTCGTAAAAATGGCAAAAAATAAACATTCAATAAAAAAAATAGTGAAAGATAATTATAGGTTGACCCCTATTAAAGAGATCGCTGTAAGAAATGAATTACCTTTAAGTGAAGTAAGAGAAGCATATCGGAAATGCAGATATGCTGTTCTTAAAGAGACAGTTCAAAATATAAAACATGGAAAAATAAATTTTAATTATTTTCAGATAATGGATAGGATATTTTCACTAACTGAAGAATATTTAGACACTAAAAGACTTAAAGAAATAGATGAGCAAGAGAGGCTTTCTAAACTTAGTGAATTTTCTACAGAGAACGGATTCTCTTATTCAAATGTGAAAGGAATATATTCTAATTTTAATTCAAGACTTTCTTTTGATTTTCAAGGAAATAAACTTGAAGAAGCTCTTCATTATAAACCAGAATTAGGAAAAAAAGCATTTGATTTAACTAAAAGATATTTTGACATAAAATCTCAGAGTAAATTTAATTTAAAGTAATTATTTGATTTGCTCATTAACTAATTGAGCCATTGTTCTTATGAATTCTTCTGTTCTTGCTTGCCAAGTATCTATTTCAACTCCTTTTAAGTCAGTTATTTCTCCGTGAGTTATCTTTTTATGCATCATGTTTAGTTCTCTGAACCAGTCTATATACCTCATCTTTAATTTTCCAGAATTTGCAAAATTTATTTTTAATTCTCCAGGTATATGTTCGGGAGAGGGAGGCGAGACATTTCCTGCAATTAATGCAGCATGTGCAGAATCAACCATTGCCCAATATAAACCTTCTATAGCATTTAATTCAGCTTCTTTACTTCTTGCATAATGCATTGGAGCTCTTTGCAAACATGAATAAATTGCTTCTGGAGTTGATTTTATTTTTCCTTCTATTAATAATTGCTTTATTGGAACAAAGAAACCTCCTGCATCAATTAATGGTTCTCCATACCTTATAATATTTATAACTGTTGGATCTCCTCTGATTAAATCTTCCCACCATGTTGTTAATTTCATTGTATTAATATGTAATTCTTTTTTGTATGGGCTTTGTTGAACTATCTTTTCCAGTTCTTCCCTATACCAAGCAATTAATTCTTGATCCCATTTTATTGAAGCATCGTCCACAATAATCATAACATCAATATCAGAACCTGGTGTTGCATTTTGTTTTGCTATTGAGCCAAATAGAACTATTGATTTAACCATCTTATTGAATTTTTGGTATACTTTAACTGCAAAATCCATTGCAATATCATCTTCTGTTTTTAATTGCAATGTTGGAATTTCTTTTATATGGGCTTCTTTTTTCTTTTCTGCTTTTTTAAATTTTTTAGTTTTAAGTTTCTTTTTCACCATCTTTTACTTTTTTATAAGGATATTTTACTTTTTAAAGCTTTTTTTTAAAGGCCTTAGATAAATTAACAATGCAAAGAATATCATGAAAATCCCTATAATTCCTTTTGTTATTGTTGAATCTCCTCCAATGACTGCTCCTGTCATGCTCAAATTTGATAAAATTAAGAATGTTCCAATGAAACCTAATATTGCAGCAGCAACTTTTTTAGATGTTTCTTTTTCTGGAGCAAATATTTCTTCTAGTCCTTTAGGTATATTTTTTTGCCTTATATCTAAAGCTTTCTTTGCTAAATCATCTGCTTTATATTGAAATACACTTCCCATTATTATTCCTTTTCCTTTTTCGTCTATTTGTCTCAAATACAAATCTTTGTATTCTGATTTAATGTCTCCTTTATATCCTGCATATTTAATTGCATCTCCTATTTTAACTCCTTCCAAGGATTCTCTTAGTATTGCCAGTGAAGTATTTTGTATATATGGGCTTGTTATTGCTCCTCCTTCATTTACAAGTTGAGGTAAGAATAATTGTTGGTAAATATCTTGATCTGGTGATTTATTTATTGTCTCCAAGTATAATGCTTGTCCAGCTTCTGCAATCTCGCCATACTGTTTAGCTGTAAGTAATTTTGGGCTAGCATAATTCCATAGAGCACTTTCTAAATTTTTCTTTGATACTTTTTCTATACCTTCTATTTTTTCTTTTTCTGCTTCTTCTTTGGATTTTTCTTTTTTTTCTGCCATAGTTAAATTATATTCCTTTGATTAATAAATTTATTTATTCCATTCCTCTCTGGCTGAATCTTCCTCCACCTCTTTGAACTTCTCCTCCAAGTTCCTGAGGAAGTTGGGAAAATCCTGCTCCGAATGTTTGATAATTATTTGAAGGAAGCATCATTCCATATCCTGAAAAGTAATTTTGTTGTAATCCTATTGATTGATTCCAATAAGGTCCTGGTCCTGTCATGTACATAGGAGAGCCTAATCCTTCAAGTGCTTCTTTTATAGGGGAGGTCTTGAATTGTTGCCACCAGGTTCCAGCTTCTATTATTTTTTTACCTTCAAATCCTTTTTCACCTAATCTTGCCATTATTTCTTTCATAGGAACATTTCCCATACCCATTGGTAATTCAGTGTGTTCAAATCCAAAATTGTCTGAGAGGTGAACATGTTTAACAAAAGGAGCTACTTTTTCTGATTCTCTTATAATATCTTCGTCTTTGAAGCCTTCTTTTCTCAACATATTTATGTGTCCAACGTCCCATGTTGCCCCTATTAATTTTTCAGCTATTTTCTCTGCTTCTCTTGGATTCATGTTTTTTTCTTTTACTGCCCTGTTAACAAATTGTTTTCTTGATTCTATAACTAAATTTTTTAAATCCTCTCCAGTTGATAATCCGAATCCAGCAGGAGGATTTTCAATAAGAGTAATTGGAGTTTTATTTACATCTTTGAATTTATTGAATACATTGAATGCTGCATTACCAAAAGTCTTTGAAGATTTTTCAACAGCAAATTCTTCTATTGGAATCAACATCTTTGGAGCTAATTCTGTGTTTTGTTGTAATTCTCCTAAGAGTTTTTTTATTGCCATTGATTGAACAAATGGATTTTGTCCACCGTTTTTTGGATCAATATTTCTTGCATATTCTTCTGATATTTCTTTTAATTTTTCTCTCTGCTCTTTATCTCCAAATTCATAGCTTTTACTGAATAAACCTCTCACTGTTTTATGAACATCTTGTAGATAAGTTTCAGCGTCTGAATATTTCATAAAAACTTTTTGTTGTGTTGGGGTTAATTCATTTATTTTTATTTTCCCTTTACTTAAATCTTCAAACAAATGTTGTATTTGAGGAGCATTTTCTTCTAATATTTGATCTGCTCTTTCTTTATTGAAAAATAATTGGTTTATTTGATTGTCCCAAATAGACTTGTTTTGAGAATCAAGATTTTCTTCTGGAGAATATTTTTTTGGTTTAGAAAGATCTGTACCAGGATAATATTTTTCTTCTTCTTGAATAGCAGTCATTCTCCCAGTTTCTTTGTCTACTGCAATTATCTTTTTGAATTCTCTTGGTTTTTTTCCTTCAATATCTCCTAGATTTTTCCATTCTGAACCTGGAATTCCTTCAGCAGAATGAAAATTTACAGTTATATTTCCATTTGGATTTAATTCATGGCTTCTCAAAAGAGTTTCAGTTATCTTTCTTTCAGCTAATTGTCTATTTAATTCACTGAATCCTTCACGAGTCATACCAATCGTGTCTATAACTGGTCCGTGTACTGAAATATCTCCTCCAACAAGTTTGTTTAGCTGGTTTATTTCTTTGAGATGTTGTATAGGTATAGAGTCCATTACTTCTGTTGAAATGAGTTCAATTTCTATGTTTTTTAAACCAGAAGATAATTTGTCAGAGACTTCTTTTAGTTGGTTTGCTGTTTGGGGATTAGTTGTTAAACCTAAAGAACCAACATTTGTTCTGTATCCTGTAAAAGTATTTGAATATGCTTTATTCGGATCTAAACTACTGTATCCCCCCTGATAAATATTTTCAATTGTATATCCACCTTCTTTTGCCATATTATATACTATAATATATAATTTATTAATCTAATGGTTTTACTTGTTTAAGAAAATTAATTTTCATTAATATCCGCTTGGAGTGTATTTTATTTCTTTTTTTTCAAATATATCTTTTTTTGTTTTTTTGAATGTGTCAAATTTTTCTATATTAAATGAAGCTGGAGAGTATTTTTCAAAACTTTCTTGTGAAGGGCTTTTAACTTCCATGGATGGATTGAATTTTATTTCTGTTTTGCTGAAAGCATCTCTTGTATTTATTTTCTCTATTTCTTTTTTTTGAACTAAATTTGTTATTCTTTCTCCATATGCTGGAGAGTATTTTTTATCTTCTTGCCCAACTCCATTTGGAAGATACTTGAAATCTCCACTGTTTTCTTTTTTTGTATCTTCAAGATTATTTATAGAAATATTTCCTGTTATTATATCTCTTTCAAGAATCACTGGGCTTTTTTGAGGAGCATTTATTTTTTGTAGAGAAGGTGAAGATGTTTTATTAAGATTATTTTCTCTTAGAAATTCTTTTATCTCAGAAAAATCAACTTTTCCTGAGTCTTCTTTGATTAACCGTTCCAAAGAATTTATTTCTTCTTGACTGAGCATTAGCTTTAATTCTTTCATTTGATTTTTTTCTTTCTTGATTTTATCAGTTAATTTTGGTTTTGCTTTTTTTGGCATAAATTATAGAAGAGAATGAAATATATAAGAGTTTTTATTGTGTTTAATTTTAGGTTTCTCACACTTCTAGCAACTGACTTCGCTTTACTATGTAAAGCTTGCCATCTGATGAGATTTCTTGTAAATATCAAATAAACTCATTGCAGTTTCCTTTGCAACCTCTTCTGCTAGAGGTCTTAGATGATTTTTCTCAATCCAATCATCTTTTCTTATTGGTTTATCTCCTTCGTCCTTTTTTCCTTCTTTCTTTTTTGGTTCTTCTTTTTTATCTTGATTTTTATCATAATATCCTATTAAAGCTAAAAATGGGTTTGAAGTGTCTTTGATTTCTTTTTCTTGTTGTTTTTTGTCTTTTTCTTCCAAGAAAAAATTTATTTCATCTTCTATTTGCCCTAGGCTTGATTCTGTTACTCCATCTATTAATTTCAATACATCATCTAAATCTGATTTATCCAATTCTTTGTTTAATTTATTTAATTCGTCTTCATTTAATGCATATGCACTGAATGTTACATCTGCTTTTCCTCCAAATGTGAAGTGGGACTGTTGAGAGACTCTTTGAGGGATACTCCTAAATGTTAGTTCAACAACAACACAGCTGTAATACTTTCTTAGTTTCTTTGCAAATTTTTCTTTTGTAAAATCTTTTGGAAGTAAACCTTCCATTGCAGCATCTTGAACATTTAATTCTTTTTTCCCTATTAAAACAAGATTAAGCAATAGGGTATTGAATGTTTTTACAAGTGCAGGATCTCTTCCACTATCTTTATTTTCTAAATCATATGCTGCTTTAAGATAGGGTTTTGCCCATCTTGAATATAATTTTAAACTGTTGACTTGACTTTTAAGGTAGCTTTTTTCAAGCTCATACCTTTTTCTTAATTCTTGTTCTGATTGTTTCAACCAAACATTAAATTCAGATATCCTTGGTATTAATATTCTTTTTACTCTTTCATTTAAATCAAGAGATTGGGCGTGTTTTTCATCTTTTGAAGCAAGGAAAGCATCTATAAGTGTTACGAATCCGCTTTGACCTAATGCCATTGCCTTTATGCTGGAATTTCCTTTCTGTATGTCTACTTTATCCATCCATATTTGTTTAAGTGAAAGGATTGCTCCTTCTTTTTTTGAAGAGTCTTTTAAATCATCATAGCTTTGTAATCTCATTCTGAATTCTTTTAAATCATATATTAAGTTAAGAACATTTCTTAATACAGTATTAATATCTCCCAATACTTTTGAAGCTTGATTTTGCATTATTGTTGCTCTTTGTCCTAATTCTGCAAAGTGTCCTGACCCTGGTGAAGAAGAAAAGTTGTCTATTAATTTTTCTGGTTTTAATCGAAAATCATTCATTAAGTCGAGTATAAAGAAATAAACTGGTTCTAGAGTTTCCACAGCAGAGTCATATCCTAAGCTATGTGATACAAGAGCATTTTCTTTGTAATTAGGATTTATTTTTCCAATTATCTCTGCTATTGTTGAACCCATATGAAATTAAAGATTTTCTTATTTAAAAATTGTTTGATAGCTAAATTTAAAAATAATCGCTGGTTTCATTTATTATGGGGATATTTAGAAGAGATAAGGTTGTTGATTTAACTGAAGATTATCATTATGATCGGAAAAAATTAAAAGTAGATATAAAAGATAATTTTTCTAAGCCAGAACAAACCTCTTCAGTTTCAGAAAATTCAACAGGAGGATTTTTTGGTAATTTTTTTGGAAGTTCAGGGATTTCTTCAACTTCAACAACTGTGGGAGAAATTGGAAACACTTATAAGGGTAATTTTGATCCAGAGACTGGTA
>CAZNIA010000033.1:0-8584 GCA_964572995.1 Candidatus Woesearchaeota archaeon | reverse complement strand
CCTTCAGGACCAATTCATCTTGGACATTTACAGATGTGGTATTTCACAAAATGGTTGCAAGATAAATTTGATTGTGAATTATATTTTCAGTTCACAGATGATGAGAAATTTTTGTATAAAGATAAATCTTATGAAGAAATACAAAAATGGACAGAAGAAAATATGCTGGATGTTGCAGCCATAGGATTTAATCCTAAAAAAACATTTTTCATTGTTGATACAAAACATGCTGGAATAATGTATCCTGAAGCAGTCAAGATAGCAAAGAAAATAACTTTCTCAACAATAAAATCAAGTTTTGGTTTCACAGAGAGCAATAATATTGGAAGTATTTTTTACACAGCAATGCAAGCAGTTCCTGCAATTCTTCCTTCTGTTTTGAAAAAGAAAAACATTCCTTGTTTAATTCCTTTGGGAGTTGACCAGGACCCTCATTTCAGGATAGCTAGAGATGTTTATCCTAAATTAGGATTTTACAAACCTGCAATAATGCACAAAATAATGTTCCCTTCTTTGACTGGAATAAATAATGTTATGAGTAGTTCAAATTCTTCTGTATTGATAACTGCAAATGATTCTCCTGCTGAAGTTAAAAACAAAATCAACAAATATGCTTTTTCAGGAGGAAGAGATACAATTGAAGAGCATAGAAAACTTGGGGGAAATACAGAAGTTGATGTTTCTTTCCAATATTTAAAACACTTTTTTGAAGAAGATGATAAAAAACTTGCAGAAATTGAAAAAGATTACAAATCAGGAAAATTATCTACAGGGGAATTGAAAAAGTATACTATTGATAAAATAAACAAGTTTTTAGGAGAACATCAGGAAAGAAGAAAGAAAGCTAAAAAACTTGTTTCTCAGTATATTTTAAAAACATAAGAAATATTATCTTAATAATAAAATGAGGATGAGAGAGGTGAATAAAAAGGGGCAGTTCTACTTAATTGCAGCAATAATAATAGCAGGAATATTAATTGCTTTGTTTTATGCTACAAATTATTCTTCAAAAAAAGTTTCTTATGAAGGACAGGAAGTTGCAGATGAATTAAGAATAGAAGCTGAAAAAGTTTTGGAATATGAACTTAATAATCCTGGTCCAGGAATCAATGAATTTCAAGATTTTTCAATGGAATTTTCAGATTATGCAAAAGGCAAAGACATTTATTTTATAATAGTGGATGTAGATAATGGAATACAAGAACATTATCAATACATTGGGGCTTCAAAAATTACTGCAGGTGAATTGTATGTTGGAGGAAATGAAATACAGTTTAATATTCAGGATGGGACTTACACTTTTCCTTTAGAAGAAGGGAAAAACTTTTATGCTGTGGTAGTTTATGATAAAGGAGGTGAAAGATATGTTTATACAATCTAAGAAAGCACTGAGTATTGTAGTAGGATATGTTTTACTTATTGTTTTTGCAAGTGTTGTAGGAGTTATTGTATATAAATGGCAGCAAACTTATGTTCCTAAAGATGAATATGCTGGATGCACAGAAGGAGCTTCTCTTTTTATTGTAAACAAATCATATGATTGCAATACAAATATTTTGAGATTTGCAATAAAAAATACTGGACAGTTTTCTATTGGGGGATATTTTATTTATTTGAAAGATGATCAAGAAAAAACTCTTGCAACTGTAGATATCTCCAATAATAATACAGACCCTTTTTCAAGATTAAGTGTATATAATATAAATGGAGTTAAACTTGGAATAGAAACACCTCCTATACCTGCAAGAAACAATTCTTTTGAACCTGGTGAAGTTGAAATAGAGGAATTTGATTTATCTCATTTAAATGATAATGTTTATGGAATAGAAATTGTTCCAATAAGATGGCAGGAAGAAGGAAGAAAAGAAGTTTTAGCAAGTTGCAAGGAAAACAGAATATCTGAAGTTTTTGATGGTTGTAGTGAGATGTGTATCCCTTTATCAATTTCAGAAATATGTGGAGAGAGAGTATGTGGAAAAATGTTGAATAATTGTTATAATGAAATAGAATGTACTCCGGGTTGTGGTGAAGGAGAATTTTGTGATTCAACTGGAAATTGCATTGTCCCAGTTGATTGTACTGACACATGTGAAAGTTTAAACTTTGAATGTGGAAGCGTATGTGGAGTTCCTTGTGGAGAATATAATGGAGCATGCTTAGGTTCAGACATTTGTGATGAAGATACTGGACAATGTGTTTTAGAAGGAAGTGGTGGAGGTGGAACTGGAGAAGGATGTTGGGATTATTGTAATACTTTAGGGTTTGGATACACTACTAGCAGTTGTACTAGAAATGAAGGATTATGTAATAGCGCTCCTGGAACTCCTGAACCAGGAGGAGATTATTTATGTACAGATCCTAACAGACATGTATGTTGCTGCCATCCTAAAAGATAAACGCTCAATATAAAAAAATGAAAATCACAAAAAACAAAAAAGCAATGAGCCTCATGGTGGAATATGTTTTGCTAATTGTATTCTCTGTTGTTCTTGCTTTGATTGTTTATGGTGTTCTAAAAACATATGTTCCTAAAGATAAACTTGAATGTCCTGAAGGGACATCTCTTTTAATTGAGAATTATAATTATGATTGCGGAAATCAAAGATTAACTTTAACTCTCAGAAATGATGGAAGATTTAATGTAACAGGATATTTTGTGTATATTTCAGATGCTTATCATAACAGTACAAATGCTGCAGGAAATAACACTGATGTACCTTCTCCTTTTATGATTGATTTAGGAATAGAGGGAATAAAACTCAAGATGGATGTTGGACCTTCACTACCAAGCACATTTGAACCTGGGAGAACAGAAATTGAAACTTATGATTTCAGCGACGGAATATCATCTCCTAATCGAGTTTATTCAATGACGATTGTTCCAATGAGATGGCAGAGTGAGAGAGGAAAAATGAAAGTTGTGAGCTGTGCAGACCAGAAAATAACAAAAGACATTGAATGTGGTTAATCAAAGAATTTAAAAATACAGAAATGGTATTATTAATATGAAAAGAGGCATAAAGAGAAAAGTTAAGAAAGAGAATAAAGCTCTTTCACCTGTAATTGCCACTGTTCTTCTTATAGTAATTGTTGTTATAATAGCCTTGATAGTTTTCTTCTGGATAAAAGGAATGACACAAGAAGCAATAACAAAATTCGACAACAGAAATATTGAATTGGTTTGTAAAGATGTTGATTTTGAAGCAAGTTATACTCCTACAACCGGTTTGTATATAACTAATTTCGGAAATGTTCCTATATTTGGTATGGATGTTAAAATTATTGGAGAAGGTTCTCACACTACAGAAGATTTAACCTCATATCCAGATTGGCCTGATGTTGGATTAAAACAAGGAAGTATTTTTGCATATGAAAAATTCCCAGATGAACTTCCTGCAGATGCAGAAGAATTAATTTTAATCCCCGTATTAATTGGAGAGTCTGATAGTGGAAGAAAAACTTATGTTTGTAATGAAAATCAATATGGAGTAAGACTTTCAGTTAACAATTAAAGATGATAAATAAAAAATTCAAAAACAAAAAAGCACTTTCAACTGTTGTTGCTACTGTTGTGATAATTATGCTTACTGTTGCTGCTATAGCAATAGTTTGGACATTTGTTAAACAAATGGTTGATAGAAATAAAAATCAAGTTGAATCCTGTTTTAATGTTGAAGCTGGAGAGAAAGTTACACTTAATGGTTTGTATACTTGTTATCAAGATTCAGATTCAGACAATGATATTGATGAAGTTATGTTTTCACTTAATATTGCAGACGTAGATGTTGAAGAAGTTATAATTTCAATAATGGCAGGAGGAAGCACAAAAACAATTACTTTAACAAATACTCTTACTAGTTATCCTGATGTTAAACCATACACTGGTGGGGGATATGGTGTCGCATTAAATTTACCAGAGAAGAATTCAGGTAAAACATATTATGTTGCAGGATTCCAAGACGGACTAACTAAAGTTGATTGGATAAAAGTTGCTCCTGTTGTTAATGGAAATCAATGTGGAGTAACAGACCAAATTTTGGATGTTGCAAATTGCGACTTATTGGGATAAATAAAAAAGAAAAATATTATAAACTAAATTTTAGTTAAAGAAACATGAAAAAAAAGGGGGAGATAAAAGTAAATACAATTTCAAAAAACTACCGTGGGCAAGTGTGGGTTGAAACTGTTATTTATCTTTTAATTGCATTCGTTATGATGGGACTAGTATTGTCATATGTAAAACCAAAAATAGAGGATATGAGAGATCAAACAATAATAAAACAATCAATTGAGATAATCAAAGAAATAGATAATTCAGTAACAACAATAGGAAGTACTGGAAATAAAAGATTAATTGAAGTTGGAGTTAAAAAAGGTGATTTCATAATAGATTCCACAAGAGATTTTATAATCTTCGAGGTTGAAACAGATTATAAATATTCAGAATCAAATGAAGCTATTTATGACGGAAATATAAAAATAACAACAGAGGGTGAAAACCAATACAGTAAAGTGAGACTTGAAAGAGATTTTTCTGAAGAATATGATTTTATTTATGACGGATCTGCTGTAAATAAAACACTTACAAAAGCTTCAAGCGCATACAACCTATTCATAGAAAATAAAGGAGTTGGAACACAACCAGGAAAACTGGTTATAGATTTCAGTGTACAATAAGATGGCAGATATAATTAAAACAGAAACAAAAGTTAAGGTTGAGAACAAAGTAGAGAAGAAACCAAATACAACTTACATAAAAGATTATCCTAGACCTCCTATAAACTTCAGCCCTGTAATTCCTCCATTAAAGAGGATAAAAGACAAAACCAAGGTTGATGTTAGATATTGTTTGATTGCTCCTTTTACATTTGTTCATATACACTGGGACCCTGAATTATATGAAGTTGTTTATGATATTGAAGAGCCTTTGTTGACTGAAGAAGAAGAAAAAAAGAAAGAAGAAATAATTGTTGCAATGAACAATATGATTGATTTTGAAACAGTTGTAGAAAAAGAAAAAACCAAACTTCTAGAGTATATAGACAAAAGACTGAAAATACTTGCAATTGAATTGGGAATAGAAATGTCTTATGAAAGTTACAAAAAGATATTTTATTACTTATGCAGAGACTTTATAGGATTTAATGATGCAGAGCCTTTACTTAGAGATTATTTTGTTGAAGATATTGAGTGTAATGGTGCAAATTCTTCTGTTTATGTTGTACACAGAGTATATAGAAATATGAGAACAAATCTTGTATTTAGAGATATAGATAAGCTTCAGAGTTTTGTTGAAAAGATAGCCCAGAGATGCGGAAAATATATTTCATATGCTAAACCAATATTAGATGCTAGTCTTCCTGATGGTTCGAGAGTTAATGCAACATATACAAAAGATATTACAAGTAAAGGTCCAACATTCACAATCAGAAAGTTCACAAAGACACCCTGGACTCCTCCGCAATTGATTGCATTTGGAACTTTAAGTCCTGAGATACTTGCATATTTATGGTTACTTGTTCAGTATAAGATGAATATTTTAATAACAGGTGGAACTGCTGCGGGTAAAACAACTTTACTTAATGCTATAGCCTTCTTTATTCCTCCAGAATCAAGAGTAGTATCAATTGAAGATACAAGGGAATTGAATCTCCCTAGAGATAACTGGCTGCCTAGTGTTGCTAGAAGTGCTACTGGAGTTGGAGGAACAGGAGAGATAAGTCTCTTCGATTTACTAAGAAGTTCATTCAGACAAGCCCCAGATTATGTAATCGTTGGTGAAGTTAGAGGTGCAGAAGCATCAGTTCTATTCCAGGGAATGGCTTCAGGACACTCATCTATAAGTACAATTCACGCAGATTCTGTTGATACTTTAATAAAAAGACTGGAAACTCCACCAATTGAATTATCTCCAACTTTGCTTAATGTTCTTGATTGTGTATGTATTATGACACACGCTATTGTAAATAAAGAAGAAACAAGAAAGTTAAAAGAAGTTGTTGAAATAATAAATGTAACTTTAGATGGTATTGCTTTAACAAATACTCCTTTTGTATGGAATGCGTTGGAAAATGAATTCTACTCAAAAAAGAACAGTAAAATATTTGAGAAAATAAGAAAAAGATATGGTATTAGAGTTGAAGAATTAGAAATAGAATTCAAAAGAAGAGTCCAAATTTTATACAAAATATATCAGCAGGGTATTTTCAAATTCGAAGAGGTACAAGACATTGTAAATGAGTATTATAAAAAACCCCAAGAAGTTCTAAAAAGGTTTGAAATTGACTAATCAAAATATTTAATAATACAATTTACATAAATCTCATATGGGTGATGAAGAAAAAAAAGGTGATCAATCTGGAAGTTTTGAATTTTTAAATAAGTTGATAGTTGCCCTCGAGGAAGGAACAAATAAATTGGAAGAAGCCTACAAGAAAAATAATTCTGAACAAGTTAAAGCAATTAAAGAATATTTAATTAAATTACAGAAGAAAATAGAAGAGGAGACAGCATCATGAGTTTAAATGCAGAAGAATTTCAAAAACTTAAAGAGATTGTTTTAAGAGAGAAAAAGATTTGCAAAGAAATAACTGCTTTAGGAGAATATATGAAACATGCAGATGTTGCAGAGCAAAGAATAATTGACTCACAAATCTCTTTATTACAACAAAGCCTTAAAAAAACAAATGACGAGATACCTGCTATTCTAGATAAAATAAATCTTTTAAGAGTTCCTGGGTCTCCTGGATTCAATGCAAAAGAAAGTGTAGAAAGTATAAAACAAGATTTCACAGAAACTGCAAAAAGAATGGAAGAGAAAGCTGTACTTGAAAGAAATCTTGTTAATTTAGATGCTTCTAACCCCAATACAGAAAGAAAAGGATATGCTTTAAAAGAATTAAGGCCTGCTGGACTTGAAAAATTAACAATCAAAAGAATAAAAAAGAAAGAAAAGAAAATTGAAAAGAAAAAAGAACAAAAAGCAAGCCTTTATGTTAAAACAGCGAATAAAATTTTTGGTAAACTCTCACAAAAAATAATAAGTGAAAAAACTTTTATGACTATGGAAAGAGATTTAGTTAAAGCAAATCTTCAATTTACTGCTAGAGGTTATATTTCCACAATTTTCTTATCTACTCTTATTGCAGTAGGTGTTGGGTTTTTAATAGCATTATTTTTCTTTTTTTTCAGTATAACAGCTGAACTTCCTCTTCTTGTTAAGGCTACAGGAGATATTGCATCTAAAATGCTTAGATCATTAATTATAATTATTCTTGCTCCTGCTCTTACATTTGTGTTTATGTACACTTACCCTGGTTTAGAAAGAAGTGCAACTGAAACAAGAATAGATGAAGAATTACCTTTTGCTACAATACACATGTCTGCTATATCTGGTTCAATGATTGATCCAAGTAAAATATTCTCTATTATGGTTATAACTCATGAATATCCTTATCTTGAGAAAGAATTCAATAAACTGATGAATGAAATTAATCTTTATGGATATGATTTGGTTAGTGCATTAAGAAACAGTTCTTATAACAGCCCAAGTAAAAAACTTTCAGAATTATTTAATGGGCTTGCAACAACAATAAATTCAGGAGGAAACCTTCCTGATTTCTTTGATAAAAGATCACAGACTTTATTGTTTGAAAACAGATTAGAACAAGAAAAGAAAACCAAATCTGCAGAAACATTTATGGATATGTATATTAGCTTGGTTATTGCTGCTCCTATGATATTGATGATTTTACTTATGATGATGAAAATAAGTGGTTTAGGAATTTCAATGAGTACAAAGATGATAACAATAGTCATGGTCAGTGCAGTAACAATAATAAATATTATATTTTTAGGGTTCCTGCAATTAAAGAGATAATAATATGGAAATAAAAAAAGCACACTATATAGGGCTCGCAGCAGCAGTTGTAATAGTTGCACTCTCATTTTTATTTAAAGATACAAAACTTTTCTTTTTTTTAGTTGGAATGGGTATTTTGTCTGGAATTCTTCCATTTGTAATTTCTTTGATAAATGAAACAAGAGAAGAAGCTGAAAAAGAAGAAATGTTCCTTGAGTTTACAAGAAATTTGGTTGAGAGTGTAAAAACAGGAACTCCTATAAGCAAGAGTATAATGAATCTTAAAGATAAAGGATTTGGGGTATTAGGAATTCACATAAAGAAGCTTGCAAACCAAATTTCTCTTGGTATTCCATTGAATCTTGCTCTTCAGACATTTGCAAAGGATGTTAATAATCAAACAGTTTCAAGAACAATTATTCTTATAGGACAGGCTGAAAGGGCTGGTGGAGATATTGGTGAAATTTTGGAAGCTGTTGCAGATGCAGTAAGTATTTCAGATAAGTTGAAGAAAGAAAGAAAAGCAGCTATTTCAACACTTGTTGTTCAAGGGTATATAATTTTCTTTGTGTTCATGATGATAATTCTTATAATGCAGTATCAGATTCTTCCTATGGTTTCTGGAATTTCTGATTTAGGAAGCTCAGGTTTAGGGGGAAGCATTGGTGGAATAGGAGCATCTGCAGGTTCTGTTGATGAAGGAGATATTTCTGACTCATTTTT
>CAZNIA010000032.1:5789-8733 GCA_964572995.1 Candidatus Woesearchaeota archaeon | reverse complement strand
AATTGGAAGATGCATGAGTTGTACAATCCACACAAGTTCCACTCGAACAAGTTTGTGTTGAATTACAATCATATCTTATTTCTTCTCTCTGTCCACAACTATTCCACCAATAAACATCTCCACTACTACAATTGGAAGATGCATGAGTTGTACAATCCACACAAGTTCCACTCGAACAAGTTTGATTTGATAAGCAATCATATCTTATTTCTTCCCTTTGATCACAACTGTTATACCAATAAACATCTCCTTGATAACATTCTGAATAATCATGAGAATTGCATTCACTGCAATTTCCAGAAATACATTCATATCCTGTTTCGCATGTTCCACAGTTAGTACTCGTGCTGCATATAGTTTGAGTCCCACACTCATATCCTAAACTTTCACATGTATCTGTGCATGTTGGAGTTGTTGTTGAAGAGCTTGAACTTCCCCCGCCACCTGAACTGCTAGATGAAGTTTTTTCTTTAATGCATTTATAATTCAAACATAAATATCCTGAAGCGCAACCTTCTCCACACTGCATGCCACATCCATTTAATCCACATTGTGCTCCAAACGGACAATAATTAGAACAAGTATTTGGAGTGATGTATTCATCCTTGACATTCCCAGTTACAAGTGTACCTTCTTCATTTAAATATATTGGTGTAACTGAAATACTTTTTATATTTGAAGCGTTGATATACATAAAGTCAAGAGAAAAATTCCCTGTATCATTTTCAACAAGCGAAGTATTTAATTTTATGATCTCTGTATTTCTTCCATCATTAACAACAAAATTCAATCCAACAAATTCTCCTTCTCCAGTTCCTCTCCTTAATATTAAATCAAGTGTATTATCATCAACTTTTTTTACTTGCGAAATTTTCAAGTCTAATTGAGAATCATTAAATACTTTTTGATTTTCACTTCCAGTTCCCCCACGAATAATAATCCATATTATTACACCTAATATTATAATCAAAGAACCTAATAGCAAATTGATTGCTAATCTTGATAATCCTCTTTTTTTGGAAAAAATTTCCATTTTATATAAACTTATTTTGAGTTTAAATATATTTTTGTTTAAACACACTCATGTCCTGCAACACCATCCCATCCAGCAAGTCTTGCCATCATCCACCAGAATGCTTTTCCTTCATTAACACAAACTAAACCATATTCTGTGTCTAACATATGAGCACAACTAGGAAGATTAACACAGTCTAAAGGATGCGAATCGCACCAATCACTACACCACATACATGTATCATACCCATCAGGAGCAACACCTGTTCCAGTATAATAAGTATAATATCTTCCTTCAGGATCATAAAGTTCCATATCTCCATAATCAAAGATAATCATTTGATTTGTTTGAGCATAATTTCTAATTGTGTTTGCATTTGTTTGCCAAGTAGGCCAAGCACTAGAATCAGTATGCCCTGTCATTAATATAAATCTTGTATTAGGAGAATAATCATCATCAAGAGTATTCATAACAGAAAGATATTCGTTGATATAACTACTTGCATAAACCATTTGCCCACACCATGCCCACATTGAATAATCATAATCTCCTGTATTTACAACACTTTTTGTTCTTGTTATTCCTCCATCAGTTTCCCAATATAAATCAGGAGTTACATAAGTTCCACTGTCTAAGTTATTTCCATCATAAATTTTCAATACATTTGTTCCAGTAGGTAAACCTGCAGTTGTAGCTGTTCTTACTTCATAACCATATTTAGTTGAATTAACTCTTGTTTCAAGATAAGATAATCCTTGTAACACTCTTGCTCCATGAGAAGTATGAGCATAGTGCATTGTTAATGTTCTTGCTTTAGCTAAACAAGATTCAGGAATAGTATTGAATGCAAGAACAGCATTATGATCAACTAAAAGATATCCTGTAGAAGGTTGAGGAGCAGAATTACAATATCCTCCAGAACATCCATAACTGCATGAATATTGAATCCATTCAGTACATGAATCAGAATCAGAATTTCCACAAAGCCTATATCCTGTTCCATAACATTCTCTAGCACCTAAGGTACAATCATTGGTGCAGGTAGTACATACACCATTAGTGCATGTGCCAGAACAATTTCCACAACTTGAAACAGTTCTTGATATTCCACAATTATCTAATGCGGTTACACTTCCACAATTTTTATTTAATCTAGTACAAAATGCAGTATTAGTTTCAGGAGTACATGAACAAGCATTATTAATACAAGTCTGAGGTAAAACACAATTTAAAGTTCCTGTTCTTGTAACTGTTGTGCCACAATTAGTTGTTACACTTCTACTACTACAAAAAGTATTGAGAGCAGGAGTATAACTTGTAACAGTACATCCACAAACATTAGCAGTACCTCCACCACCACAAGTTTCAGGAGAATTACAATCTCCACAATTAACGGTTCTTGATATTCCACAATTATCTGATGCGGTTACACTTCCACAATTTTTATTTAATCTAGTACAAAATGCAGTATTAGTTTCAGGAGTACATGATAACATACATGAATTTGTATTAAAAGTACAAGAAGAAGAGCAACTTAAAATTCCACTATATCCTGTTCCTAATCTTGTTGAACAAGTTTGTTGATTTAAATTTGTTCCATCACATTGTTCTATTCCTTCTATAATTAAATTTCCACAACAAGGAGTGATAGGGACATTAGAACATATTCCTGTAGAAACAGAGCAGACATCAGTTGTACAAACATTGTTATCGCTACATTGTGAAGAAGAAGTACAACAATTACTAATTGGGACATTAGAACATAATCCTGAAGAACACATATCAGTTGTACAAACATTGTTATCGCTACATTGTGAAGAAGAAGTACAGCATCCACTTATTGCATTATGAACACAAACATTATTCGAACATGAATCAGTTGTACAAACATTGTTATCGCTACATTGTGAAGAAGAAGTACAGCATCCA
>CAZNIA010000032.1:0-5689 GCA_964572995.1 Candidatus Woesearchaeota archaeon | reverse complement strand
TCCACTTATTGCATTATGAACACAAACATTATTCGAACATGAATCAGTTGTACAATGGTTATTATCATTACAATTCAAAGCAGCACAAAGATTATTGCTTTTAATATAACAAGGATTGCAACTCACAACATTGCAAGTTCCCCAATCTCCCCAAACTCCATTATTACATTCTCTTGATTGAGAACCAACTCCATTAAGAATATTGCAAGATTGAGTTGAAGAGCCCAAACAAGTAGATGTAACACATGTGTTTCCACTTTTAACATAATTAAGATTACATGAAACAACAGTGCAAACACTCCAATTGTCCCAGGTTGGAGGACTAGTGCATGTTCGTGTTTGTATTCCTGTACCGTTAGCAATAAAACAAGATTGGTTAAAAGAACCAAAACAAGTATTAACCACACATTTATTTGTAGAATTACAACTATAACCTGCTGAACAATTTCCACAATCTATACTCTTATTACAAATTGTCTTTATTCCGCAATTATACCCTAAGCTCTCGCAAGTACTATTACATATTGAAGTGTTCGTAGTTTGATTAGTGGTCTGATTATTATTTTGATCTGCTTGGTTTATTTCAGAATAATTCTGTTGTCTTATGCACTTATAATTAATACATGAATAACCTTCGCTACAACCACTTCCACATTTATTTCCACATCCGTTTACACCGCATTGAGCTCCAACAGGACAATAATTAGAACAAATATTAGGAGTTATGTATTCATCTTCAGTTTCTCCAACAATTTCTTGTCCTGATTTTGTTTCAAATATAGGTGTAATAGATATACTTTTTATTTTAGAAGCATTAAGCGAAACAAAATTCAAAGAAAAATTTCCTGTCTGTCCTTCGGGCATAGAAGTATTTACTCTTACAACTTCAACTAAACTTCCATCACTCACAGTAAAACTCAATCCTATAAAATCCCCTTCACCAACCTCTCTTTTTACAACAACACCCAAAGTAGAATCATCTATTTTATGAACTTGGGATATTTTTAAATCTAAATTTTCTTGATTAATTGAATCTTGCTGATCTTTTAAATTAAATCCTCCATTAACAATAATCCAAATAACAACTCCTATTACAATTATAACTGAAACAATTAAAATACTAATAGAAAACTTAGACAGCTCTCCTTTTTTTGAAAATTTATTCATATTATATACTCTCATCTTGACCAGGAAAAGCGATATTCATCTTTTACTTCTCCAACCATTTCTTCTCCTGATTCCAGCTTAAATATTGGGGCTATCTGTATTTTAACTGCATCTGGAGAATTCAAGCTAATCATATCTAATTGGTAAGTTTTCATTTCAAGTTCCCTCAAAGGACTTCTTTCTATAAATGTCTCAGAGAGATTATTTCCCTCTATCTTGAAACTAGTTCCTATGAAATTACCTCTTCCAGGATTTCTAACTACAGTTATATTCATGGAATTTTCATCCAAAGATACAGAACGTATTTTGAGATCTAATTCATACTCATAGAATGCAATTTGTTCAGCTGTTTTATTTAAAGGTTCTTTAAGAACAATCCAAATTATTGCAGAAGAAATTAATATCAACATAGTAATCAACAAAATATTTTTGGATTTTGAAAGCCCTTTTTTTCCTTTAAATTTTTCCATCTCTTTCCTCTTTTCAACAATAGAATCAATAAAAACCAATTTAAATACATTTTTATTTGTAAATTTATGAAAAAATCAATAAAAAATCTAAAAGTAAAAAACAGAATATTTCTTGCTCCAATGGAAGAGGTAAATGACATTGCTTTCAGAATTTTATGTAAAAAGGCAGGATGTGGACTAACTTATACTGGGATGATTAACCCTCTTTCAAAAAATAAATTGTACCTTGATGACAAACCTGCATTGCAATTATTTTGTACAAATATCCATGGAGTAAAGGAGTTTATTAAGAAATACAATAAAGAAGTTTCACTCTGGGATTTAAATCTTGGATGTCCTGCTAAAACAGCAAGAAAACATGGTTTTGGAAGTTACCTTAAGGATTTAACTAAAATACAAGAAATTTTAAAAGTCATGAGAGAAAGCACAAAAAAGCCAGTTACTTTAAAGATGAGAAAGTCCAAGATTTCATTTGAGATTCTAAAACTTGCTGAAAAATATTGTGATGCGGTATGTATTCATCCTCGAACACAAGAACAAGGATATTCGGGGGAGCCAGATGTTAAATTTGCAGAAGAAATAAAATCGAAAACCTTCCTTCCTGTAATCTATTCTGGGAATGTTAATAGCAGAAATTACAAATATTTGCTGGAAAAATTTGATTATATTATGGTAGGAAGAGAAGCAATCGGACATCCAGAGATATTTGCAAGTATTACAAACACTTCTTTCAAGAAATCATTTGAAGATTATCTTGAACTTGCTAAAAAATACTCTCTTTACTTCAGACAGATTAAACTCCAGGCTATGAACTTCACAAAAGGTATGCAAAATTCAACAAAATTAAGATTAGAAATATTCAAAATAAAAAACTTACAAGAGTTAGAAAAATTAAAATATTAATAATTGACTTTTTCTTCAAGAGGATTTAAATTGGCTTTTATTTCTTTTTTATCTTCATTTTCAAAAAAAGAAGACAATCCATACATCAATCCTCCACCTAAAACACTCATAGAAGATAAACCAAAAGACAAATTAGTAACAATTTCGTGTGTATTCATATCTTGAAAAGATTTCAGGATAGAATCAATACCAATACTGCTTGAAATGATATAATCTGCTGTACTGATAGCCAAGCCGATACTTCCATATATTGCTGCTTTTTTTGAATACAATTTATCTTTCTTGTATTTGTTTAAATCATCAATTAGTTCTTTTTTTAAACGTGACATCAGATTTTCATCTGAATTAGATTTATAAATTTTTTGTTGAACTTTTTGATTTTTAAAATAAAAATATATAAGAATTAGAAAAATAAAATAAAATTTACTTTTTATTGCACCAGCATTTATCTTTCATACCCACAGCTGCACCACAAAATAATGCCCATATTATCAGATAAACCCACCATGGAACTCCTAAAAGCCAATTTCCAAGAGTAGCCCACACAGTAACTATAAACATTATAAATGCCATAGCACCAATACGAATCATTAAACCTCTGCAATCACATGAATTAGCATTACAAGATTCCTTACTAACGACTTTCTTTTCTTGTTTCTTTTTTACCATTCTCACCTCCTTTCAGATTTTAAATCATTCTTTGCAAGCAATCCATTGAAACAAGGGTTCTACTTTCATTTCCAAGATATACTGGGAAAGGCTGACAACCATCAGATATGTTAATTATCTGAATTACAGCACTTGTATATCCATAGTTAAATCCTTGTTGAAAGATATTCATTTCTTTTTCTGATTTGGATTGTTTAAGTTCTTTGAACAGGAAATATGCTCCTACTGCAAGAATTAAAACAACCAAGACAGTTAAACCAATCATCAAAGATTTATTTGCACCTTTTTTAATTTTCATAATTTATCAAAATAATTACCTTTTTTATATCTTTTGATTTTTAAATTTTAAACAAAATAGAAAGTTTTACTTAACCTGTTTCATTTCTTTCCAAGCCAATTCAAACATTTGCTCTAATGCCTGAGCAAAGAATTCTGTATTAATCCACACACCAATATCATAATTAGGGTGGAATTTTTCATCATCTAAAAGCATAAACATTATTTGATTTCCATCGACAATTGTAAATCTTGCCCTTATTCCTTCCATCTCTCTTACTTCAGCAACTTTCTTTAATTCTTTTGCATATTTTATATTATTGTTGTTTATAGGAGCAGCAATCCTTACTTTAACTCCTCTCTTTTTAACTTTTTCAAGAACAGGCATCAAAGCCTCAAGTTTTCTGTTAAGGCCCTCAGCTGTTGTAACAATTGTGATTGTTTTTTCAGCATCACGAATCATCATATCTAAATGATTATACAAATTCTGTCTTCCTTTCAAACTTCCAGACAATTCACTGGGTTCAACAAACTTAATTCCTTTGGTGAATAATCCATTTAATTCTTCAAGAACTTCATCATCTTTAAGTGTTTCAAGTCTTTTTGTTCTCTCCTGAGCATATTTGATAAGGTTTTTCTTAACTCTTTCAACAACTTCTTCAGGTTTAAGTGCTACAAACTTAATAGGTTTACCAAGTTTCATAACAATAAATCCTTTTTTTTCTAAACTTTCTAGAATATCATATGTTCTTGAACGAGGTACATCTGAAATATTACTTAGTTCTCCTGCTGTTGAGGTTCCCCTCGACAAAAGAGCTGTCCAGACTTTTACTTCATATAGGTTCAAGTCAAAAATCTTTCTCAACCTACTTAGGAATTCATCTTTTACTATCATTTTGTCTATATTTGGTTAGCAACATCTCCTTTTAAGCTTTGTTATAATAAAAGAGTAAATTTTATGAATTACTTAGCGGTGGTTATTTTTTAACAACACCTAATTTACCCCTTTTATCTTTAATATTAAAATCTACAGTGTTTTTAAATTTTTCTTTCTGGAGGGTTGCAACAAATTCCAGTTTTTTTGAGTTAGTTCTCAACTTAATAAAGTCTGTTTTGCTGCTAATTATTTCCTTGAAATCGTCGCTGGTTGCAATATAAAGCTCAATATTTTCTTTTTTATTTAATCCTAGTTTCTTTCTGAATTCTTGAACCTGTCTCGCAATCTCACGGGAATATCCTTCTGATTCCAATTCAGGTGTTATTTCTTTATCAAGAACTACTTTTAGTTCCCCCTCATCCTCAATGACAATTTCTTTTACATTTAATTGTGACTTCAATATCTCTATTAATTCTTCTTGAAAATCCAAATATTTTCCAGAGATTGTAGCTTTTTGCAGAGGCCATTTCAATCCGATTTGGGCTTTATCTCTCTCAGCTAAACCAAGTTCAATAACCTTCATTGTTGATTCCATTTCTTTTTCTAATTCCAAATCTATTCTCTTTTCATCCTGTTTTGGCCATTTTGAAAGATGAACAGAATCTTTAGAGAATCCATTGTAAATATATTCAGAAATATAAGGAGCAAATGGTGCAAGTAAAAGCGAAACATTTTCAAGAACTTTTCCTAAAATCTCTTTTGTATCATCTCTATCACGAGTCATTTTTATATATGTTCTTGAGAAATCATTAACAACAAAATTATTTATTTTTTCAAAAGGTTTGTTTAATTCATAATTGTTCAAGTCATTTGAAACTTCTTTTATTAAATTATTCAATCTGCTCAATATCCATTTATCCTCAATTTTGTAAGAACATTTTTTATTGTCTAATTGTTTGTAATATGTATTGCAATTGTACAAAACATTCAAAAAACCTAAAACATTCTCTTTCATTAATTCATAAGAAAATCTTTTTTGATTTCCAACATCTGAAGTCAAAAACTGCAATCTTACAGCATCAACACCCGCTTTATCTATTATTTCTCTTGGTTTTATTATATTTCCTTTAGATTTTGACATCTTTTCACCTTTTTCATCAACAATATGTCCCATACAAATAACATTTTTGTAAGCAGGTTTATCGAATAGGACTGTACCTAAGACATGAAGAGTATAAAACCATCCTCTTGTCTGATCAATTGCTTCTGCAATGTAATCGTAACTGTATCTTTTTTCAAATTCTTTTTTATTTTCAAATGGATAATG
>CAZNIA010000031.1:0-8783 GCA_964572995.1 Candidatus Woesearchaeota archaeon | reverse complement strand
TTGGGAAATTGTATAATGAGTATCACACAATATATTTAGACAAGAATAAACTTGCAATTTATGGGCTTATACTGCTTTGTATTCTGCTTGGTTTCTTGTTTCTGCTGAAAAAAAAGGAAAATGAAAAAAGTGAGTTCAAACAAAGATGAAGAAAAAAAGAAAGTAATACGTTCAACAATAATACTTGAGATAATTGGAAAACCTGCTGAACATTTAATTAAAACCCTTGAGGATATAATAAAAAGAATCGGTGAAGAAAAGGGTGTAAAAGTTGTGGATAAAAAACTAAATGAACCTGTTGAAATCAAAGAAAACAAAGACTTCTATACTACTTTTGCTGAAGTGGATTTAGAAGTTGATGATATTTTATATTTAGCAATTATAATGTTTAAATATATGCCTGCACATGTTGAAGTTATTGAGCCAGAAACAATATCTTTAACAAATAATGGGTGGACAGATATTCTTAGTGAATTAACAAGAAGACTTCATGGATATGAGGAAGTTGCAAGAGTGATAAGAATACAAAATGCAAAGATGCAAGAAAAATTAAAGGAATTAATGTCTAAAGATAAAGAAAATTCAGAAGAAAAAAAAGATAAAAATAAAAGCGAAACAAAATAAAATTATCTTGAAATTATTTTTCACCCATTTCTTTTAATTTCTTTAATACTTCGTCCAAATCTCCATTCTTTGGTTTTATTTCTGGTTTTTTTACAGCGGTTTGAGTAGTACCTTGAGAGGTAACTACTGGTTTTTGGGGTCCTGAAGATTGTTGCATTGAAGGTTTAGTTTGTTGGGGTAAATTTTGTTTTCCAATTTGAGTCTGTTGTGGAACACCCTGTGCATTAGGCCTTGAAATAGGAGGACCCATTGTTCTCATAGGGAATCTTGAATTTTGGAGTAATCCTGAAGATTGTTGTCCAGGAGGCAAAATTCTTCTTGGTAAAATTCTTCCTTGGGGGTTTGGATGCATTGATTGAGGCAACTCGAATTTTTTCTTTGGTTTTTTACCACTAAATTTATCTTTAATTTTTATCCACTCAGTTCTTACTTTATCTCTAAAGACAATTCCCATAACTGCAAGTGCAATTAAAATCAAGAGTATAACAATTATAATCCATCCTCTTTTTGGTTTATCTCCTCCTGGAGTTGTACTTGTAACACAACAGCTCTGATAACTATAATCACAAATATAAGATTTTTCATCCTCTCCCTCTTCACAATATCCTTCATCTCTACAAGTACCGCCATTATATGTGCAATATTCGTCTTCTCCTCCATTTCCTCCGGCAGTACATGTTCCTCCAACACAACATGTTTCATCATAAGTAATATCTAAAGCATCAATAGCTGTTCCTCCAGAACAAACTTGGTCATAAGAACAAATTGTTCCTCCTTCCTGATCACAATTCAACAAAGTTGCATCAACATCACAACACTTCATTAAGTCTCCTGAACAAGAATAATCCTGCATTATATTTCCTCCGCTAGAATCACAACTTGATTGGGATCTACAATAGTAAAGATTTGCTTCACAATCAGAAGTTTCTGAAATACATTCTCCATCAATACATTTTCCAGAAGAGCAATCTGAATCTTCATCACAAGCATATGGAACACATAATCCATTTATACAATCTTCATCATAATCACAGTCCCACCAATCTGAACATTCTTCAGTGCTTCCTCCTTTCTCTACACACTCACAATCAACACAGGTATAACCTACAGAACAATCTAATTCATCTTCACACTCACAAACTGTTCCCCCATAACATTCTCCATCATAACAGTCTTCTGAAGGAGAACAATCTTGAATTAAAATATCCTTCCAAGATTCTTCACATTCTTGATTCTCACAAGTGTAGTTGTAAAAAGTGATATAAACATCTTCCCAGCTACTTCCCCCACAAAACAAATCTGATTGATAATCAAATTCTGAACAATCAGAATCAGAAGTACATTGAGGGGCTTCTCCGCAATCATTGTCATTTGTGTAATTACATCCGGGATTACAACAATAATCATTATCCTTACATTCTTTTGTGTATTCCCATAAACAAGTTCCTGCAGTACATTTAGCACTCATACATTCTTCATATGGACAATCCTCCCCAATTTCACATTCTCCTTTTGGAACACAAGTTCCGCTTATACATTCATAACCAGAACTACAAGGTTTAAGTGGCCAAGAGCATTCTTTTTCTGCTGCAACACATTTTCCTTTGTTATCATCACAAACTTCTGAACTAGAACATTCATCTACAATTATTGTTTCGTCAGCATTGGGGTAACAGAGTGAATCCTCTGTATTGCAATAATAAGTGTAAGAAGTTTTAGAAACAGTTGAACTATCAGAGCAGAAATTAGTTGAATCATAATTGTAAACTTCACAATCTGCAGTGTTTTGACATTCTCCCTGAATTTCAACACATGTCCCGCTAACACAATCATAACCGTCATCACATTGATAATCAAAAGTACATGTTTCTCTAATACACTCTCCTTCTGAGCAAATTTCTTTACTTAAACATGTTTCAACAAGAGAAGAACTCACGTCAACCTTACACATTTTTTCAGAAGTATCACAGGAGTAAGTGTATGTATATCTGTAAACTGAATTATCATCACAATAATTTTCAGAATAATCTGTTGGAGGACAATCGCTATTTTTTGTACACTCTTGTTCTATACAACTTCCATCATATTCATACATACATGCTCCGTTTTCACACCAAGAATATTTACAATCTACTTGAGGGCAATCTGAATCATATTGGCAATTTCCTATTGGTGAAAAAGGATTTTTTGGCCAAACTGAATAAAGCAAGAAAGCTGTATCCCTTATATTTCCATTATTCCAACATCCGCTTCTTTGCTGAACAGATAAAAGCCATTCTTTTGAATTTGATTTTTCATTGGAATCGTCATATGTAAAAGGAAGTAAGGCTAAAGCAGTATCATAATACCTGTTTCCTGATTCTTCCCAGTAAGAAGAATATTTTTGTTTAAGAAGCAAATCTGTTCTGAATTTATTTGTCAAATAGTACAAGAAAGATTCTGGAATATAGATACTATTTGAAATATCATCTTTCATTGTAATAAGGTAAGGTAAGAATTTTTGTATTTCCTCATCATGATTTAAAGAAGCTAAAACAAGTGCAGCCCATAAACTTCCTTCATAATTACATGCTCCATTTTGAGCAAAACAAACAGAATCAACTTTTTCAGTTACATTTCCTCCTGCTCCTGAGCCATGTACATCTTCTGAAACATGAACTGTAGAAGAACCTGTTTTCATAAATAAAAGTGTTGTAATGAATTGTCTTTCGCATGAAATGTAAATCTCTTTGTTGTAAATTGTTGGATTTATTTTAAGCCAGTAGCCTCCAGCAGATAATGTCAATGAATTCCCGGCTCCAGAAGAAAGAGTTTTGTCTTCTCTAACTGTTATTGTTCTTGGAGAAGAACCAGGATAAACAAGAGTACAAGTAGTTTCCCCGCTTGGTACTTCTATTTCTAGATACCAATCAATTCCTGAAGGAGAAGCTGTTTGTCTTAAAAGCCAATTTTCTGCTACAGTTGTATTTACTTTTTTGTTTAATGCTAAAATAGCCTGAGCAGTTGATTTTAATTTACATCCGGATTTTGGCCAACACTGATTTGAAGAATTATCTGCAGACAATTCACTTCCACATTCTCCTGCTGCAAGATAAGAAAAAACTTTATCTTCAAAATTAAGTGAAGAACATCCTGTTTGATTTATTCTTGTTTCAAGACAAGAATAGCCTAATTCAACCTGTTCTTCTTCAGTTGCAGAAACAGGCAATAAAAATTGCAGGGACAATAATAGAGTAAACATTAATACAAATATCACTTCTCTTTTCATGTTCTGAGAAGCCATTTCTTATTTATAAACATTTTTATAAAAATTAGTTATTCTTATTATTAATTTTAATATTATCTTTTTTAATTATCTTTTTAACTGGTTGTTTTTTCTCGGGTTTATCTTTATTTTTCTGTGTTTTATTGTTTGCGAGATAATTTTTTCTTACAAGATAATTAACTGGATTTTTAATTAAACTGCAAAATTCATTTGGTTGACAAACACCTATTCCTTGATAAAATTCTTTGCAGTTTGGAGGCATTATTGGTTTTTTTCTATAAGCCCATAAAAGCTGAGTTTGAACATATCCTTCTCTTAATGGAACTTCATTTTTTTTATTCCATTCGTAAATTCTTTTTTCAAGTTCTTCTTTGTCCATTCCAACTGAACGGAATAAATTTATAAGAACAAACAAAGAACGTTTTTTTCCGTCTGAGACTCCCTTAAGGATATTTTTTACACATGGTGGAAAATGCTCTTCTGAAATATTATCTAATTTTATTGGTTTGAAATCTGCATATTTTCCTTTAAGAATTTCTTTAGATTCTCCTGAAGCTATTTGATTGTTTTTTGCCCAGTCCAAAGCCTCTCTTACAAGATAATCTGCTTCATTGTCTTTGCAATTTGGCATAAAATCTTTTACTTTTACATTTAATGGAGTGGCATCTTTTAAATCAAATTTTTCTAATTCTTTTTCATCTAGGACAATGCTTGCTAAACCGCTGCTTTCATGAAGAGAATAAGGCATCCTGAACAAGTGTCTTGGAGAAATTAAAATTAAATCTAAACCCATTAAATCAAATAAGTCTATTTCTATGTGTCTGGAAAAATTATTGGGCTTATCTCTTGAAGAAATATTGCATTTTTTACATTCGTATATTATATCTGCTCTATTTATCTTGAAAGGTGTTCTGCAATCAGGGCATTTAAATTCTCTTTTTTCTCCGGCAAATATTTTCTTTGTTTCTCTTCTGAAACATTTTGGACAGAGATACTCAATTAACTCATATTCCTGAGCAATTTCTTTGCAATTGTTGCATTTTATTCCTTTTTTTATTTTTGTGTCTTTGAATGACTCGAGTTCTTCTTCTGAAATTAAATTTCTCATTTCCTCTTCTGCTTTAAATCTAACGTAAGCTAAAATCTTCCGAGGTAATTCTGGGAACAAATCTTTTGTTTTTTCTCCTGCAATTTCTTTTGGAAATGCTTTAAATGGAAGAATTATATGAAAACCTTTATTTCCTGAAAATTTAACTCCATAATTTTTTATGTGATGATCTTTGAAAACTTTAACTATTGCTTGGGTTGCTTTTTTGCTGAAGTCTATATATTTGCAGTCTATATCTATAAGTAAGTCCCAACCTATTCTTAATTCATTTAATTGCCTTTCATTCATACCTGTTTCAATTTTAAGGGGATCTGACCACAACTCTTCAGAACAATTAAAAGAAGTTGCACCACGTTTTACAAGTTCAAAGACATCTCCAGGGTATTCAAAAGAGTCTGGTCTTTTACCGAAACCTTCAAAATATCTTGGGCAAATCTCCCTGTTCTTTGAAAATTCAAAAATAACCTTTTGTACTTCGGGTTTAGAATAATATAAATTAGTTATTTTTCTTATTCTTTCCTCTTTAAAAGAAATTTCTTTTGATTCCATTCTTTTATAGAGGGTCAAGGATTTTAATAATTATCCTATACTTAAGAATAGCAATGCTTAAAAAACACAAGTATCTTTTATGTTTATGAGAATTAAACTTGAGAATGCTACTGCATTATCTAAATCCATTGATTTAATATCTGAATTAGTAACAGAAGTAAAGATAAAAATAAACGAATTTGGGTTAAGTATAACTGCTATAGACCCTGCAAATGTTGCAATGGTTAGTTTGAAAGTTCCAAGAAAGGCTTTTTCTGAATTTGAGGCAGGGAGTGAAAGTTTGGGAGTAAACTTGGACAGTCTTAAAAGAATATTGAAAAGAAGTGGGGGGCAATTGGTTCTAGAGAAAAAAGAAAATTTACTTTACATACAAATGGAAGACAGAATAAAAAGAAATTTTGTTTTAAGTTTAATTGAGATTGAGAGTGAAGACAAAGAAATACCAAATTTGGAATACAGCGCAAGAGTTGAATTAAAATCTCAGGATTTAATTGATTGTGTTGAAGACTGTGCAGTTGTTGCTGATGCATGCTCATTTATAGTTAAAGAAGAAAAATTTGTAATAGAAGCTAAAGGGCTTAATTCAACAAGAACAGAATTTTCAAGTGATGAAGCAAGCATAAATGCAGAAACATGCAAATCAAGATACAGTTTAGAATATCTTCAGAAATTTGTAAAAGCTTCTAAATTAGCTGAGAAAACAACCTTGAATTTTGCAGATGATCATCCTTTAAGAATGGATGTGAGAACAGAAAATATGGAAATCTCTTATGTTCTTGCACCTAGAGTTGAGACTGAAGATTAATTAATTTAAAATTAAAAAGAAGATGAAGATATGATAAACCCCAGAGAGATAAATCCATATGACTTATCACAAAGAGATTTGCACAAACGTGAAAGATATTCTGAATTAATAAATGCTGCAAAAAGTTACAGCAAGATAATTAATGAACCTCCTGAAGAACGTTCTCCATATGATTTATCGAATGTGAAAAATCTTAGAAGAGCAAAAAGCAGATTAGAAAAGGCAGTACGTGGATTAAGAAGATAAACAATTAAACTATTAATATAATATAAAGTTAAGAAATGTTTTTAAACAACTAGAACTTTAAAAAGAAATGATTGAAAAAGAGGGGAAGAAAGGACAAGTTACTATATTTATAATAATAGCAATACTTATTGTTGCAATTATTGCTCTGATATTTTTGTATTATCCAAAATTATTTCCTGCAAGAGGAACAGATTCTCAAAATCCAGTAGGATATATGCAAGAGTGTATTGAAGATGAACTTGAAGAAAATATTCAAATTATAAAATCTCAAGGAGGAAATTTTGTTCCCAATGATAAAACAGGATATTTCTATAAAAAAACTGAAGATGAAGAAGGAACTTATGTGAGATATTTATGTTATACAGATGATGCTTTTACCCTGCCTTGCGTAAACCAAGAACCTTTTTTAACTGAACACGTTGAAGCTGAAATTTTAAGTTCAATAAATGAATCTATTGAAGAATGCTTTGAAAGCATGATAAGAAGCTATGAAAATAAAGGATATGAAGTTGATTTAGAAAGAGGAGAGAGCTATGTGGAAATTCTTCCTAGAATTATAAAAACAAACCTTAACAGCACACTTGATCTTAAGAAAACTGAAGAATCTAAAACTTACAGAAATTTCAACATAGACATGGAAAGCAGCTTATATGAACTTCTTGAAGTTTCAAAAAACATTTTAATTTGGGAAATGAATGTTGGAGATTCTATTCCAGAAGCATATATGTATGATAATCCATACATCAGAGTTGAAAAACACAGAAAGAGCAATGAAGCAAAAATATACCTAATAACAGATATAAATACAGAGGAGGAATTCAGGTTTGCAGTTAGAAGCTTAGTATATGTTTAAAATGAAAAATAAAGGGATGATTTTGATTTTTATATTTGCTGTTTTAATTTTAACAATTGCAAATGTTTCTGCTGTGTGTTGTGAAAAATTAAAAGATGATGGGATGTGGTGCAAAGCTGCAACTGCTGTAAGCGAATGTGATTCCCAATATAGAACATGGTATAAAGACAGTTGTACAGGAGTGAGTGAATGCACTGGAACTTGCGTTAATTTAGATACAGGACAATGCAGCGAATACACTCCTAAAGCGCAGTGTATTGAATCTGGAGGAAGTTGGAGTCAAGAACCAATAGATCAAGTTCCTGCATGCCAACAAGGATGTTGTGTTATAGGATTAGATGCTTATTTTGTTACAAATAAAGAATGTTTGAATATGTTTACAGAATATAGCATTCAAGGTACATTTAATTCGGAGATTAATACAAGAACACAATGTGAATTATTGGGAATGACTATAGAAACAGGAGCTTGTGTTATTAGCACGCCTACAGAAAAAGCATGTAAAATAACTTCAAACACTGAATGTACAAGTGAAAAAATAGGTGAGCTTTCACAATATTTAAAAAATCCTTCAGTAGAAAATCAAATAGAAGTTAGATTTTTCAAAGATTTACTTTGTACTGCTTCTGTAAATGGTATTGGACTTTCTGATTGTGTGAAAACACAAAACACTGTTTGTTCTGAAAATAAAGTTTATTTCACTGATTCTTGCGGAAATCTTGCAAATATATATGATTCAACAAAATATACCAATGTAGCTTATTGGACTAATCTTAAAAAAGAATATGATGAAGATATATGTAAAGTTGGAGCTTCTGGAAGTTCAACGTGTGGGAATTGTGATACAACTTTAAACACAGTTTGTAAAGATTACACTCAAGTTAGTGGGGCTTCAAAACCTCAAAATAATGCAGACGGATTAATATGCGGGGATTTAAGTTGTCAATACAAAGGAAGAACTTATCAGCATGGAGAGAGTTGGTGTGCTGAAAGCCCTGGAGTTATGGTTATAAACAAGAATCTAACAACAGGGCAATTGATAACCTCTAATTTAACTGCATTGAAAAATGCAACAAAATACAATCTTCCTGGAAGCAGATATTATAAATTAGTTTGTTCTGCTGGAGAAGTTTTAGTTGAAGAGTGTGCAGATTACAGAAATGCAGTATGTATTCAAGGAGTTGACGATTATTCAAAAAGAACTCAAGCATCTTGTGTATTTAATCCTTGGAGAGCATGTTCTAGTATGGAAACAAAAACAGATTGTGAAAATCCAAATTCCTTGTGTAAATGGATTCCAGGATATAGATGGAATTACAATGAATTTGTTGCA
>CAZNIA010000030.1:0-8825 GCA_964572995.1 Candidatus Woesearchaeota archaeon | reverse complement strand
GTCTTCTACATCAACGCCAGTTAGACTGTGTCCATTAACGTGTAATGTATCATCATCTGTTGCTACAACAGTAACAGTGATTTCTTCACCGCTCTCTCCAACATCTCCATCTTTGTTTTGCTCTTCAAATACAATATTTGCAGTAGTACTTGTGTCTATTGCAAATGCGCTTGCATTTGTAGGCAATGTTACAAGCATACCAGTGTCTGAAACAGCCACATTGTAAAATAAGTCTGTTCCATCAATAGCAAGGTAGATATAATTTGTAGTTACATCAACTAATTCAACTGTTAAATCTCCAACTTCTTCACTATCCAATTCGTCTTCAAAAGTGATTGTGTCACCAGACAACAAATCTTTAAGTGTTACAGTGAAATCAGAGTCTGTCTCATAGTCAATAACTGTTACTTCATAGTATAAAGTTTCGATTTCATCTAAATCTTCATCCATGCCTGTTACTAAGAATCTATAATCTTCTTGTAATTCAAGACCCTCTGTTAGGTTTCCAACACTTCCCCACCCAGTTGCATTAAATGCAACAGTGTTTGCACCAGTTTCTAAGACTAAGTTGTAATGTTCTTCACCAAGTAAAGCGTTTGATCCATCCCACCACATAAGTGGAAGATCATAGTTCTCCATTGCTAAAGTAAGAGTTTCTCCTGGTTCAAGTGCAATTGTCTCATATTCACTTGGGAAGTCTAATCCGTTGAATACAAGTCTTATTGAATCAAATGGAGCTGGCATTGTAAGAGCAGTTTCTTCTGTTAAGAAGCTGTCATCATCTGAATACCATTCAAAAGCTAATCCAGTTAATCCAGTAGCACTATCAGTAAATACTACTTCTAAACCATCAATAGCTTCATCATTTGCTTCAACTTCTTCACCATCAGCAAGTGTAAGTTGACCCATACCAATAGAAAATTCTACTTTACTTACTCCTGACTCTTTTGAAGCAAACATGATATCATTTGCTACAATATATGAGCCATCTTCAAGTTCGAAAACTTTGTCTGTACTAGTCAATGTATCAGTTATTTCACCATCAACATTGAACTTAACAGCATTATTTTCAATATATTCTATTGACACTGTCTTTCCTGCCATTGTTTTACTCTCTCCTTCACTAAGAACATCTCTCTCAGCAGAATCAAGCATTACAATTTCTCCTTCATCAGCAGAAACAACGTAAAACTCTTTATCCATTATAGGTAAATCAGTTTCTTCTAACTTTGCCCATGCGATTTCATTATCAAATTCAATCTCATAAGTCAAGATTTTTTGCCCGTTAGTCCATCTGAATCCAAAAGTTGGTTCTTCGTCATTGTAGTCTCTGTCAGCGAATAATTCAAGAGTCTTTGATTCCAAAGTTATTGTTTGCTCATAGTCTTCATCAATACCAGTATCTTTGTAAGTACCATCAGCTAAAAACTCTTCTAATTCCCCGTCATCTAAAACTGAATAAATACCAGTTAAAGAATCACCAAAGTGGAATTTACTTGAAGTTTTCTCTAGAACAAAAGATTCTCCGCCTTCAACTGTCACAGTTCCTCCAGTAACAGATTCAGCTAGTGATTTTTGTATGTTTCCTGCCTGAACAAAGTCCAAGTCTGAAACACCAGCACCAGTACCATAAACAACAGCTACATTTGCACTTCCTCCTGACACAAATGGTGCAGGATAATTAGCAGCAGCAGCAACGCCCATAGTCATACCAGTCATTAATGCACTAGCAGCAATCGCAGATATTTTTCTAAAATTAATTTTCATTTTTTATTATTTTTATAACCTCCTTTCAGCTATATAATCATGTTGTCTATGACAACCTTTTACCTTCAATTTTGCAGTATAGGGAGACCGCTCAATTGAAATGTCTTAAGGTTCGCCTTGAGTTACAAGGCTTTTTCCCTATAAGTTCACCCCCAAAGGTGTAATATACCAAAAATCATTTTGCTTTAAAAAGCTTGCCCTCCTAAAGCAAGGTTATTTTTCTGCTATTCGAAAATTTAATGGTTTTATTTATAAAGGTTATGCTGTCACTAATATATTAATACACATTTTCAGGTGTTTAAAGCAGGACATTATTTTATGTAAAATACAAACATTTATTAACATATGGTAACTAATTATAATATATATTATATTTTAATATATAAGTATAAAATACATATTAAATAGTGAATAGTTAAATTAATTTACCGACGACAAAAGCAAGAAGAATTAAAAAAGTAACATGGCAAAAACAAAAATACGTGAAATTACAATAAAAGAAAGCAAAGGAGCATTTTCTATATTCAAAAGCTCAGGAGTATCTAAAGAAAGCTATAATTTCTCAGGGATTTTGGCTTTAAGACAGCTTTTAAGCAATGAAAAAGCCAGGATTCTAGATACAATAAAAACAGAAAAACCTATATCTATTTATGATTTAGCTAAGAAATTAAACAGGGGTTTCAAATCTGTAAATGATGATATCAAGCTTTTAGAGCGGTTTGGTTTCATAGAATTAATCCCAGAAAAAACCAAAAACAGGACTCGTTATAAACCCGTTATAGTTGTAGATAAAATAACAATAAATGTAGAAATCTAATTGTATACCTTAAACAAGATTATTATTCTGTCTCCGCTTTTTCCATAATCTTGTATTGAACCCCTGTAGTTGTTAGTAACTACACCACTTTCTATTTTCACAAGATTTTCTTCACTCTCTCCCCTATCTTCTGAAATATTGATTTCAAATGAATATCCTTTTACAAAACCACTAGCACTCGCTTCCCAGCTTTCCCTTATTATTCCTTTAATAGTATTATTAAGAATTTGGCAAGGATCCATGTTTCTGTAAGAACATAAATCATTGTCTTTACATTTAGTTATTAAATCCTGGACAGTCACATTTCCTTTGGTGTCCTCACACATTGTGGTGTATTGGAGTGTAGATTGTATGAAGCTTCTTGCTTCATAATCTTCAGTTACTTTTACAGGTTTTTTCAAGTAAACTGCAATAAACACAATAAAGATAATAGCAACAAGCACAATTATCAATCCAAAACCAACCATTTCTTCCTGTCCAGATTTTCTGGATAGCAAGCTCTTGCTTCCCTGTCCAGATTTTCTGGATATTAAGCTTTTGCTTTCTTGTCCTTTTCTTGACTTTTTATTTATTGATTTTTTTTGTTTCATTCTATTCCATTATATCCTATTATGATTATTCCTAATTCGCACTTGTTCACACTCTTTTCTTTGTAAATCTCTTCTCTACAAAGAGCAACATAACTATATCTGTCTGGAGTTTCAGAATTGTTTATAAGATTTATTTTGTTGCAATAAGGATAATTAATTTTAGTGCATTCAATTTCTTGATCAGTTTGATTTGTTCTAGGATAAATTCTTTTTATTTCCAGACTTTCAATACCCCAAAATTTTTTGTATTTTTCAATATTGTCTTTAAGTACCATAACTTTATCTAAATCAATACAATTTGTTCTTTCTCTATCATAAACATTCCCACAGGTGAATTCAGGAGAGTTTGAAATTCTAGAAGCCAGCAACTGTGCGTTTTGTTCTTTAAGTAAATTAGCTTCTTTATACATATTATTCAAAAAAACAGAAATAACAATCATTCCAACAAGAGCAAAGAATATGAATACTGCTACAAGCATAAAAGACATTTGCTGTATTTTCATTTGAGCTTTCTTTTCTTTTATCCTTGATTTATTTCTTGCTTTTATTACCATAGTTTACACTCCGCATATTTATTTTTATTTTCAATTTCTTCTGAAAGTTCCATAATTACATGTAATTCTTTGGATTCACTGAAATCTTTAAGCAGATTTTTCATTTCTATTAATTCAAAATCTAATTCAGAATTACATCTTGTTCTTTGAAGAACAAAATCTGATTTGTCTTGATAAAGTCCATATATTTGCTCTGCTCTTTTCATTATTCTATCAACTTGACATTCATATTCTTCTTTATCAGAGAATATTGCAGCATACATCAAAGAATTTCCTTCATAATACACTCTATACGTGGGTTTTTGAACGTATTTGCCAAGTGTAGAGGATGTAGAAACAGTTATATCGCAGCTCTCTCCTGCTCTAAAACACACAAGTGTGCTCTGTTCCGGGCAATCGCTTCTTCGCTTTTCAACAAAAAAGTTTTCATTTGCAGAGGGATTTTCCCCTATTAATCCTTCTAATTCTTCTTCAATATCTTCAGGAGGATCAATAAAACAATATTTATCTTTGGTTGAAGTTATATAAATTAAATCTGCTATCTTGAAAGGCATCTCAAAAGGGGTTGAGAAAACATAAAAGTTTCTTCCTTCAACAGGATTTTTCGAAAAAATATATTTGTTTTGAAAATTTACAGGAACAGATTCATCTTCGCTCCATTCATTAAATACTTTTTGAGAAGTTCTTATTGTCTGCCTTCCAAACGTACTTGAATTCGAACAGGTTGTATAGATTCTTGCTTCTCCTCCGGCATCAACTAAAACTCTTTTTGCACTTTCAAAGCTTGATTCAAAAGGATTTGTTAATATTCCAATACCCATTGCTCCTTGAGCACTCATCTGTGATTTATAGATTCCAACAACCTTTACAACACCATATATTGCTAATACAAGAATGAATATTCCTGCAACTATAGCAAAAATCCAAGAAAAGGACATCTCTATCCCTCCTTTTTTATTTTTAATCTTGGAATTTATATTTGGGCGGAGCTGAAAAATATTTTTATTTTTCATTTTAATATTGTAACCAAATTTTCATTTGATTCTTTTTTTATTACAACAGAAAATTTTCCAGACTGAACATCAATACAAAGTTTTCTATTAACACTTCCAGGACCAGTAACAGTTTTAGCAATATCAATATTTTCAAGAAGTTCTCCTTTATATTCGCTAGGAACAAAATACATATTCTCTTCTCTATTATTAGCAAAACAAACTTGCCTTATGTTCTTTGGAAGACTATAACTAACAGGTTGAGAAATAGAATCACTTCTTAAAGAATCAGTGATTTTGTTTTGAAATTCTTGTTTGAAACTTTCAATTTGAGCAAGTTTTTGAATATCCAGAAATTTTATTATTCCATAAACAGCGAATACAATAAAGACAACAATTAAAATAACAGAAAAAATAACTCCAAAACCAATTTGCATTTGTCCTTTATTGTTTTTCATACAATCACTCCCTTTTTTATCCATAGCTAAGTTAAATAATTGGATTTTATAAAGATTTCATTGATCAACTGAAATATTAAGTTACTTGAGCAACTTCAAATGGTCTTAATATAATGCTACATGCTCCATCAAATGGTTGATTTTCATATTCGTCTATACACTTGATATATAAATCTCTTGAAGCATCCCATTCTATGTAATGATGCTTTCCATCTTCAGATTCAATTGAAGCTCCTTCATCTATATCATAAGTACAAGAAGTTGTTGAATAAACACATTGTGCAAGTTCATCTGTTATTATTTTAAGAGAATCAGAGGATTCGTCTTTGTAAGCTCTTACAATAACAGGAGAAAAATTATCTAATTCCACAGTGAAGTTAACCATTGTTTCTGCAAGGTTTTCTGCAACATCTAAACACTTAATATTTAATTTATAGAATCCAGTTGGCATGTAAAGTTCTTCTGTGTTTGTGGTTAAATATTCCAAACTTCCTTCATTAGTGAAAAGAGAATAACTGCTTTCATCATTGCTGTTTATTGCATACATACATTTTGCGTTTCCATCTTCTGCTCCATTTGAAGTTAAAACATCTATTCTAACATTTAAGCTTGATTCTGCACCTTTTATTATTGTTCCATTTTGTTTTCCATTTAATCTTACAGTTTGAATCATCAATCTGTCTGTTCCTTTCAAGATAACTTCATAAGGTGTTCCTGTATTTCTCTGAGCCTCTTTTGTAACATTTCCTTTGTATTCTGGTTTATCTCTGCATGCAACGTAATATCTGTTTTCTTCACTGTTTCTGAATTGAGTTAAATTTGTTCTACATCCATAATCAAATCCAGCAATATAATCGTCTATTCTTTGAGAACATCTTGAGAAATTGTAACTCATATAATCATAAGTAACTCTTCTTGTATCCCATTTACAATCAGCAGGTTCATTTGTGTAAACTTGGAAATCTTCTATGAAACTTGTTCCAGCTTTAATATAAGAATCTGTAGCAGGGTTTGTTTCAATTATTTCAGGAGGTCTTCTATCTGGTCCCATCTGAACACAGAATTCAACAGTGTAATCAACACTGTTTATGTTTTCCCAATAATCAGAACATCTAACATAAAACTTGTAATTTCCACCATTATTAATAGAGTATCCTGCATTTTCCAAAGCTTCTTCTGTTGCACTTACACTTGAAGGAAGCTGAACTGTGTGATTCTTTGTGTAAACAGTTCCTTCTGCCATTGGTAACATTGTATTGAAAGCATCTTTTGGAGTTCCTGTTGTTTCATCAAGTGAAATCTTACATATTGCTTCTTCTTGTGTTGTTAAAGCGATCTTAATAGGGGTGTAAGCAGGTATACATTGTCCTGTTCCTCCTCCTTCACCTGAATAAATTATCTTTGTTGCACTCGCAGAACTTCTATAATTATATTGGCTTGTTGGGAAAACATCTTCACCATAAATTTCTCTTGCAGGTTCAATATGTGGGGCAGCACCATCATTTGGATTTCCTACAGTGCATGTTTCATAATCTGAATTATCATTTAACCACATACATGCTGCACCATATGTGTGACAAACATATTCGCTGCATCCATTAACTTTATTCTCTCCAAATCCAACTGTTAAAGCATTACATTTTTCACAATCATTTCCACCAGCAGGAGCTTGCCACATTGAAACTCTGTAAGTATATGTATCTCTTGAATATATTTGATATCCTACAAGCATGTAAACAGCAAATGCAAGAGCAACAACTCCTGCAGCAATACCCATGCTTGCAAGAACAGGCAATGCACTCATTCCAATTAAACCAATTCCAGCAGCTGGAGCAACACTTAACCATGTTATTAATCTTATATCATTGAAGTTTCTATCACTGGCAAATTTCTTTGCAAAATAATTTATTACTAATGCTGTAGCAGCTGCAGCTGCAGCATTCATCAATACTTGTCCTAAAATACCGCTCAATGTTCCAGTGTTTCCGCTGAAAAATCCTGTTGGGGAAGTTGGTCCTCCGGGTAGACTATCTGTATAAAGGGGGGAATTTATCCCTCCAATTCCACCTGTTGAAGTTGGTCCTCCTGGTAGACTACCTGTATAAAGGGGGGAGTTTATCCCTCCAATTCCAGTAGGTGTTCCTGCTTTAGGAGTAAATAAATTTGATACAACTTCACCAGCACCTTTTATTGTCTCCTTTGCTTTAGCAATTGTTTCTGGAGCATTTGCAACAGCTTCAATACCTTTATATCCAGCATATGCTCCTCCACCGATCTTTCCAGCAGTCTTTACAACATCTCCAAAAGTTATACCATCACCTTCATCTTCAGGAATTGTTGCAGAATAAGGAACACAACAAGTAAATTCTAAACCTGCACAAAGTCCAACTTTTTTTTCACCTATACAAGTAGGATTAGCTGTTAAATTAATACATGTTCCTCCAGCAGAAATACAACCAGTATTAGATGTTGATCCTCCGTCTGCACTCACTGTTTCAATCTGACTTCCAATCATCCAGGAAAATGCAATTGTTGCAACTACCAATATAAATATTTCCAAGAAGCTAATTGCTTTCAACTCTCTTTTTTCTTTTATTTTTCTTTTTTTGTTTTTTATCATTTTTTGTTTATTTATTTTTTAATTTCATTTGTTTTTTATTCAGGATATACACAGCAAACCATATTTGCAGGACAAACTCCTTCTGCATTTGCTGTTCCTCCTATACATGGCTCTGGATTATTTGCATTGCTTGTACATATTCCATTGTAACTTGCTGCACAATTACCTGCTCCTGAAGATGTTGAAGGTAAAACAGTTTCGTATTTCTGTAAATCCCCTTTAAGATAACTGTTTCCTTTGAATATAATTTGTTCAACAGTTACATTCTCTTTTACATTTCCTTTCTGACTCATCTTCTGGAATATTGAAGTGATTATTTCTGCTTCAGGATTTCCTTGTTTTCCATTAGCAGCAACTTTATATCCACAATCTCCTAATGAGTCTGTTCTTTCAGTTATACTCATAATAAATTCTTGATTTGTTAAATAAACAGGATAATCTCTCTCTTTCTTTTCATCCCTTTTTTCTGTATCAGTAAAGATAAGACTTGCATCTAATTCTAAAGGAGTACAATCATAATTTTGTCCAGTAACTTTTCCTGTTGCAAAATCTTCTTGCTTTGTGCTTTTATAACAATATTGTCCTCTTCTTGTTGATAAATAATAATTTTTAACATCTTCAGGTAATTTAAATTCAGATTCATCATAAAATTCAGTTAAAACACTGTAATTATTCGGACAAGTTGCAGTTCCATATCCTCTTCCACTTAAACAAACAACGTCTTCAGGATAAATCTTTGTTCCATTAAATACAAATTCTTTTCCATAAAATGGAATTGCATAACATCCATCAACACATCTTGCAGAAAGAGCATCTTTTGACCATTGAACCATATTACTTCTGTTTTCCCATATTGTTGTTTCATATAAAGCATATTCGACAACTCCAGCCATTGCACACACTCCAGCACCTTTACTTGAAGTCCCATTCCAGAAATCAAATCCAGGAGCAATTAAGGGAACACATGAACCTTGCATTTCTTTTCTGTTTTCCTCTGCAACAAATTCATTGTAATTCCATCTATATC
>CAZNIA010000029.1:0-8875 GCA_964572995.1 Candidatus Woesearchaeota archaeon | reverse complement strand
TTCTTTTTATCTTTTAATTCTTCAAACAAAACAGCTTAAGCTGTCTTGGGGAATAATAAGTTGCATTTGCTGATATTATAACAGATTTAGCATAAACTTCTTTTCCTGAAGCATCATCTAAAACACAAGGTTCATTTATGACACATATTTTTGCACTGCACTCCAATTCTTTTGGAGACAAAACTTCTATTCTTTCTCTTAAAAGAGGAGTTTCACCTTCAAAATCTTCCCATTCAAGAGGCAGGGCATCTATGTTGATATTCAATATCTCTGCTCTTAAATCTTCATCTAACTGAATAGCTCTTAATACTCCAATCTGATTTTTAGAAATTTCTTCATTGAAATTTGCTTTAGGAGAAGAATTAGAACTTGTTACTACAAGCAAAACACTTGTCAACAAAACTATAGCCACAAAAGCTTCAACTAGTCTTATCCATCCTTTTTTGTTTTCAATAATATTTTTTACCATATTTTAATTTTCAAATATCCTGATTTTATATCTCCGCTTAAATCAATATATTCTATAGCAACATCTTTCACATATATATTTGTAGAAATATTGCTTTCCAATTCAGGATGAGGTTTTTCAATCAATGTCCCATTTGAAAGAACTATTCCAAATGTGAAATCCATCTCTTCTGGAACATCCATATCTTCTTTTAAATTATTATAATTCCCAGTTGTGATTGCTGTTTGAATTTTTTGCTGAAAAACATATTTGTCTGTTTTTGTAAGCCCAATCTTTTCTCCTGCAGAAGGACATAAAGAACCTATAGCAATAGGTGAAAATTCTTGTGAATAGTATATTTTAAACAATGTTTCTTGAGGTGAAACTCCGCTTATTGTAATAGAATCTCCGTTTATTGCAACTCTTGAACTCTCCAAAATTTTACCAGAAGAATTTTTCACAACTATTCTATTTCCTATTCCCAAGGCACTCATAGAATTATCTAAGGTTATACAATTCCCTCCTGAAGAAAAAGCAACAGTTACAACTTCGACATCTGAAGAAAATTCTTCAATTAAATTATATTCCAAACTATTCAAAAGATTTGACTTGTCTTGTTGTTTTGTTATAGAAGGTTTTGAGGCTGCAAAAATAAAAACAACAAATACAATAAATATAATAAAAGATATTACTACTTCAACATGTGTACCCTTTTTGTTCATTCTTCCCTCTTTTTTATAAAATAACTAAATAAATGAAGTTTTTAAAACTAATTTTTCCACTTAACTTCAATATCATCTGTTCTTTCTGAAGAATTAATATCTAACTCATTTAGATTCTCTTTTGTGAAAACATTTGATTTTGCTTTAAACATTACTTCTCCTAAGAATGCAATCATAGCGCCGTTATCAACCAATAAACTTTTTTCAGGACAAAAAAATTCTACTTTTTCTTCTCTCTCTTCACACATTATCTTGCACATTTCTTGCAATCTTGAATTACATGCAACTCCTCCCCCTAATAAAAGTTCTTTTTTTCCAGTATGTGCCAAAGCTCTCTCAGCAGTTTCTACAAGCATAGCAAAAACAGTTTCCTGAAGAGAATAAGCTAAATCTTCTTTGGCATATTTTCCAGATTCAACTTTCTGTTTTAAATTAGTTAATATCCCAGAGAGAGTTATATCCATTCCTTTTACTTTGTAGGGTAATTCAATGTAATTTTTTCCTTGTTTAGCAAGTTTTTCGATAGCAGGTCCTCCAGGAAATCCTATTCCAGAATATCTTGCAAAATTATCAATGAAATTTCCAACACCTATATCCAATGTTTCACCAAATACTCTGTATTTTCCAGAAGCATAAGCTATTATCTGAGTGTTAGCACCTGAAGTATAAAGCATAACAGGATCTTTAGCTCCAGTTATTTTTCCTATCTCAAGATGTGCCACACAATGATTCACTCCAACAACTGGTTTATTTAATCTCAATGAAAGTTCTTTTGCTTTTCTTAAACCCACAAGAAGACACGGTGCTAAACCCGGTCCCTGTGAAAAAGCAATAGCATCTATATCTTGTTCTTTTATATTCGCTGTTTCAAGAGCTTTATTGTAAAGTTCTTCAAATACCCTTTCATGATGTTTTGCACTCTCAGAAGGAATTATTCCTCCTTGTTCGGTTGTATACATATCACGCACATTTGCAAGTATTTTTTCATCTTTAACAATTCCTATTCCAAAGGTGTGTGCAGTTGATTCAATTCCTAAAATTGTTGTCATCAAAAAAAAAGTTAGAAGTAGTATATAAAATTAATTAAAAAATAATGTGAAAGCAAAAATAAAAAGTATTAAGCAGCTTTACTTCTTTTTTTTCTTTTTAACTGCTTTCTTCTTTTTTCCGCCTCTAGCCATCTTAGCTTCACATACATTTCCCTTTCCGTCAACATAGTAAAGATATCCTGGCTTTCTTTTAACAACGTTCTTAACCAAAACTGTTCCCATTTTTTAACCTCCTTTTGTATGAATATGATTTATTATAGTTGATATTCTTTTTAAATCTTTCCTCGACGGGAAATAATCATCTAAGAATAGTTACTCTTTTTAAATAAGATTTTTATCTCTTTTTTGTATTTTTTATTTAAAGGTATTTCAAGTAATTTGTAGAAGTTTTTTCTCGACGATACAGACAGCATAAATGGCTTTACAATTTTCATATCAACTATTCTGTTTTTATTATCTAACCATACCGCTCCAAATTCGAAAAATACAAAAAGCGAATGAATTAGCATCTTGTTGGGGTATTTGAATTCAAAAAGCATTGCAGGGCACTTTTCTCTTTTTCTAAACATTAATCCTATTCCTTCTTCAATTAAAGAAACTTTTTTCACTTCTTTAATTTTTATTTTTTTGGATTTATTTTTTATTACAATATTAATCCTCTTTTTCATTACAATAATAGTTAAAAACCATTTATAATTTTAATCAAAATGATCATGCTTGATGATTCTGAAGAAGCAATAAAGGGTTTAGCAAAAATAATAGCACAGGACCCAACTTTCCCAATAAAATTAAGAAATGATAAAAATAAATTATTGGAAGAGAAAGCTATAATCGATGATAAAGAATATTTCCAAAAACAAGAAGAAATATTAAGAAAAGCAGAAGAAATAGGATTGACTTCTACAGGATATATATTCGAAGTTGATACAAGCAAGGAAGAATATTATTACATGGTTTATAAAAATATAAAAAATGAGATGGTTCCCTTAATTAAAGAATTTAAAAAATCTCCTCATTATGCAATTCATGGAGATATTTTAATAGATAATCTAAAAAAATATAATATTACTCATTTAATTACATTTGAGCCCAATTCTCAAGATAAATTCTATTCTTTTCCTTGGTCTCATGAATCAGAAGATGAAGAGGATGATGATAATTTTGGATTGGATGCTCAACATAGCGAAGCTTCGTTTTATAAAGATGATTTAAAAGAACTAATCGATAACGGGATAACATTACAAATTTTAAGTTATGATGAAGCTTATGAATTTAATTCACATTTAAAGCAAGTAAGTTAGGATTAACTGAACCATCCACTCTTCTTTTCAAATGTATCCCTTCCTTCTTTTTTAGCAATATAAGTTTTATACATTAAATTTACATTCTTTTCTGTTACATGATCGTGATGTCTGAACCCTCCTCCAAATGTTTGAGGAATATGCATTAATTCATGAATTATTGTTTTCATTTGATCTTCTTTGCTAAGCTTATCAAATCTAGAAGATAAAAATTCAAGAGCATAATATGCTTTAACACCAATAGCCTTTTGCATTAATTTTCCTAAAGCATGACATCTTGCAATTGTCCCTCTTGTAGAGCTTCCGTAACTTCTATAACATTTTACCCTTTCCATAATTATATGAGGAAAAAGCGTTTTAGAAATATCTTCTGCAATTATTTGTAAATCTGGAGCTTCTTCATATCTCACTCTCACTCTCCAATGTGAAAATGCCATTCACCATCTTTTTCTATGCTTATTAAAGAGATATTCTCTTTTCTTACTCCAAGTTTCTTTGATAAAAGTTCTTTTATGAACTTTTCACTCTCGCTTGTTTGAGGTTCAGGAATATAAAGAATATATTTACTTGGCATTACTTTCTCAAATTTAGGATAAGTTGAATTAAATCTTACTTTTATAGCTAGTCTCATTTTATTCTTAGATTTGATCTATTTATATAATTAATTGACAACAATAATCTATTTATATACAAAATTTACAATAAGTTTTATGACTTTAGAAAACAAATGGAAAGAAGCAGTAGAATATTTGGATGAGTTTAATAGGAAGATTGAGTTAATAAAAAAATACCCCCTAAAGTCTTCTACAGAGATTAAATGCAATCCATATGATATAGAGCCGCCTATTCAATATCCACAATCTTTATTCTGGAATTAAATCCAGAAACTATTTCAACAGATTTTTTGAAATGTTTCTTTAGAAACTTAACAAGTTCTTCATTTGCTTTTCCATCAATTGGTTTTTCTTTTATCCAGACTTCATAGGATTTATCTTTTTCAATTTCAACTATTTTTTCTTGAGAAGAATTCGGATGAAGTTTAACTGTTATTTTCATTTAATTTGTCTATCTTTTTAATTTTTTATTTTAACGAGTAACAATCTCTAAACCATCTCTGTGTTTCAGTTTATGTTCTTTTCCCCATGCCATTTTTGAACGAGCATCTATTGCTTTTATGAAATTCTTTCCAAAATCAGTATGAAGATAATATGCAAAGTCTAATGCTGTTGTTCCAGGTGGCATCAAAAAGCAATCTGGAAGTATATTTCCTTTACTATCTCCAAGCTTGTTGGCAGATGCAGGGAATATTGCAATATATTTCAAGAAATCAAATACTGCGGAGTTTAGAACTTGCTGAACCCCTGTTCCAAATTCAAATTTATCTAAAACATTCTTTTTTATTTTTTCAAGTGCTTCTTTTTGCTTTGAATTGAGCTCCTTTAAAATATTGAAATCTTTTTCTCCAGGAATATATTCAATTAATCCCGCCTTAGCAGCTTGCCTTAAAGCCAATTCAGAATCAGCACTGCAGGGTATAACAAGATAATCTTTGTATTTTTCTTTTATCTGTCTGTAATTTTTTTCTCCATTTTCCATATCCACTTTATTTGCAGCAATAATCATAGGCTTACTTTCTTTCCTTAATTCTGCTGCAAAAGAAATTGTTTGTTGTTCGCTCCAGCTTGTTGGCTTTTCTGGTAAATTCATTCTTAATAAAACATCTTTAACATTATCTTCTTTCACCTTTAAACCAGAAAATTGTTTTGCAACAGCTTCAGAAAATTTAGCTTTAGACATTTCAGTTGTTCTTGCAAATGTTTTCCAGACTTTCATTAAAATATTACAGAACCATTTATTTAACTCATCTTCAAGAAGTTCAATATCATTCAAGGGATTATAACTTGCATCCAATACTTGTTTACCCTCAGCATCTGTTGTTCCAGAAACATCAACTATATGCACAAAAACATCTGCTCCTCTTAAATCATCTAAAAACTGATTTCCTAATCCTTTTCCTTCACTTGCACCCTTAACAAGTCCAGCAACATCCATTAAATCAATTGGAACAAATCTTTGATGATTTAAACAAAATCCATGATTTGGATTACATTGAGCATTAAATTCTTTATCAATACACTCAACTTTAACATATCCTATGCCATGATTTGGTTTTATTGTTGTGAAAGGGTAAGAAGCAATTTCAACTTCTGCTAAAGTTGCTGCTTTGAAAAAAGTACTTTTTCCAACTGAGGGCTTTCCAACTAATCCTATTAACATTTTAGATATTACCTTAATTTCCTGAATTTAGCTGTTTATAAACTAATTCTAATTGAGCTCTTAATTCTTGGATTGTACCATTATTTAAAAGAGAATAATCTGCCATACCCATGCATTTCTTGACTTGTTGCCCATTATCACTATTTTCTTCAAAATCCCTTTTATCTGCTTCAAGAAATTTTTCAAATGTTTTTGGGTCGCTTTCTTTTGCTCTGTTTTGAGCATTTCTCCACCTTATCTTTAAATCAGCATCAACTGATATAAGTATAAATTTGCTTTTGAAAACTTTTTTTAGTTCTTCAACTTCTCCAGAATTTCTTATACCATCCAGAACATAATTTTTTTTCTTATTAATCTTCTTTATAACTCTCTTAGCAAGAACAGAAGAACCTTCTTCTTTTCTCATAAGATTCCCTAAATCTTGCAAGGATTTTCTTTCATGAACAATTTTTCTCTTATTTGCTTCTTCTCTTACTTCATTTGATAAAGAAAGATATTCAAATCCATTTTCTTTGAAGAAATCAGAAGCAACACCTTTTCCTCCTGCAATTCTTCCTGTAAGTCCAATAATCATATAAATCTTTCATGAAATAAGTTTTTATATTTTAGTATATTGAAATATTAATGCTAAAACAAAGGAAAAAGATTGCATTGATAATTTTGTTATCTATAATTATAATTATTAGTTGCATACTTCTTTTAACTTTTACAATAAAATTCAATGAAAATAAGTCCAATAAATTTTCTTGTAGTACAGATTCAGATTGTGTTTCTCAATGTTCAAGAGGATGTATTAATTATGATTGGGCAGCTTTAAATCCAGATACAACTGAATGTTTTAGAGCTTGGGATTGTTCATGCGTAAGCAATGAATGTTATACAGATGGAAATCCTCCAAAAAGTTAAAAACTTTGTTAAATAATTATTACCAAGCCCCTGTAGTTCAACGGATAGAACTTCTCGTTGCGGTCGGGACAATCGGAGTTCGAATCTTCGCGGGGGCATTATATTTATATAAATAAATATACTCAATTAATCATGGAAAAAATAATAAAAAATGCATTTATCAACTCAATTGGAACTGTTGCCTATATATCCCTAGTAGCATCTTTTATGTTTTTTATTCAAGACGCCATTCCAAAGGAAGATACAATATTTGTTATGATTTCTATGCTCTTGCTTTTTGTGTGTTCAGCTGCAATAACAGGATTTTTAGTATTCGGCAAACCAATCATGTTATATATTGATGGTAAAAAGAAGGAAGCAGTTAGATTAATGGGATATACTTTATTGATAATTTTATTAATAACCCTCATAATATTTAGCCTTTTAATATTATTTAATAATTTATTTTAAAACATATGTTAAATTAATCTTTATTCTAAAGACTTTTAAACCAAGTTTTATTTTTCTCCTAATGAAAAATAAAAAATTGCCTCTTTACATTGTCAGAAATTCCAAAGTTCATGGAAAAGGAGTTTTTGCAAGAAAAGATATTCCTAAGGGAACAAGGATAATAGAATATGTCGGTAAGATTGTTTCTTGTAAAGAAGGATTAAGAATATATGAAGAACAATTAAAAAAATCCAAAGAAACAGGTTCAGGTGCAGTTTACATCTTCCAGTTAAATAAAAAGCAAGACATTGATGGAAATGTTTCATGGAATCCTGCAAAGTATATTAATCATTCTTGCAATCCAAACTGTGATTATGATATAATAAACAATAGAATTTGGATATTTTCAAAACAAGACATAAAGAAAGGAGAAGAATTAAACTATGATTATGATTATGATTTAAATGATTATCAAGAGCATCCTTGTAAATGTGGTTCAAAAGAGTGTTTAGGTTTTATAATCGGAAAAAGATACAGGAAGAAGTTCAAAGAGATGATAAAAAAATAATTTTAATATTTCTAGTTTTAGCAAAGTCTTTTATAGTCTTAACTTCTATAATTATATGGAAGAAGAAACAGAAACACAAGAAGAAACTACTGAAGAAGATTTAGAAGAAACTTCAGAAAGTTCAACAGATGAAGAAGAAGTAGAAGAAAAATCTGAGGAATCAGAAGAATCTACTGAAGAAGAATCTGAATAACAAAACTAAACTGATATGTTTTGTTAATTTTTAATTTTTTATCAGGGCTAGGAGGGTGGGATTTTATTTTTTAATTGAAAAGTGTTAATATTTATAAACAACTTTTAATTTAACTTTCTATGAAAACATCAACTAAAATCCTAATTGCAGTTGTTGTTGTAGTTACAGTGCTTTTAGTCTGGGGACTTATTGGAAGCTCTGAATCTGCAAAAATAGGAACAGACTGCGATTTTGGAATTGGAGAAGACGGCAGTGTTTTATGCTGGAAATGGCATAGAAATGCAATAGGGCAAGTTGGGGATAATCTTCAGGATTTATTTGGTGAATAATTTATTTTAGAACTAAAAATGATTTTGTTTTTATTCACTATTCTAAAAAGATAGCTTAAGCTTTTATATATAAATTCTAAACAAAGTTAAATGGCAATACCAAACCAAGATAAAGAGTATAAAGACAATAAAGAGGGTCAATACCTTAAAAACTTAAAGAAAGGAATGCAAGTAGAGATTATAACTCCAAGATTAAAGTTGGCAAGAGGGATAATTGAAGATATTGGGAGCAGAAAAGAGTTTGATATACATGGAATGATGGTTATTCTAAAAACAGGTGAAGTAGGAAGAGTAAAGAGAATTCTCTCAGATAAACCAATTAGTGAGATAGAGAATTTAGTTAAGAAAGGAGAAAACAACAGAGTTGAGTTTAAATCTGATGCACTTTGGAGTTTGAATAAAACAGAATTAGAAATAAAAGAAAGCAAGTCTTATGATTTACATACTTACAGACACAAAGCTTCTAAAGTTATAATAGCACGTTCAATTGCAGCCCTCATGAATTCTGAAGGTGGAAATCTTGTAATAGGAATAAAAGAGAAAAAAGATTCTTCAAATAATTTTATCTTTGCAGGAATTGAGGAAGATTTGGAAAAATTAAAATCTCAGGGTAAAGATGCAAGCAAAGATGGTTATAAAAGAATGATTATTGA
>CAZNIA010000028.1:0-9365 GCA_964572995.1 Candidatus Woesearchaeota archaeon | reverse complement strand
GTTAAGTTTATAAATATAATTATTCATACATATTTATGGCACTAGGAATAGGGTTATGGATTTTAATTGGATTAGTTGCATTATTAATAATCGTTCTTATTGGATATTATAATAGATTTACCGTATTATCAAATAGGATAGAGAATTCACTTGGTCAAATTGATGTTCAGTTGAAAAGGAGAGCTGATTTAATTCCAAATCTTGTTGAAACTGTGAAAGGCTTTGCCAAACATGAAAAAGAGGCAATAGCAGCAGTTACAAATGCAAGAAAAGCTTTGGTTGGTGCAACTGATTTACCTTCAAAATTGAAAGCAGATAAAGGACTTGAAGGAGCTTTAGGAAGATTATTTGCAATTGCTGAAGGATATCCTGATTTAAAGGCTAATACTAATTTCTTGGAATTACAAAGAGAATTGACTTCAACAGAAGATAAAGTTGCTTATTCAAGACAATTTTACAATGATTCAATTCTTGATTATAACAACAAGTGTAAGACTTTCCCAGGAAAAGTATTTGCAGGGATGTTTGGATTCAAAGAAAAAGAATACATAAAAATAACTGAAGCTGAAAGAAAGCCCGTGAATGTTAAGTTTTAATTCTTGTTTTTTATATAAATCCTTATAAATTATTTTTCTTATCTTATTTTATGGCAACTTACCCTACAACAAACATATTCCTTAATAAGATTGATGATAAAACTCGAAAAAATATTGAGGAAGTTAAGACATATTTAGAAATCAAGGGAGTTCCTTATTCACAAAACTCAGATAATAGTTGTGCAGCTGGGAGATTAGATTTGCATTATTTTATGGGAAATTCCGTAGTTAAGATAACTCAATTTAGCAATATAACTGATATAAAAATTATATCAGATAATAGTGAGAATTTAAGCTCTGTTAAAAAAAGTATAGAAAGAATACTTGATGGTGAGAAAATTTTTTAATTAATTTTTAACTTGTTAATTTCCCATACTTCCCAAAATTGTAAATTCCATTCTTTCCTACAACATATGTTTCAAATGATTTTAGTTTTTCTTTAGGTATAATCTGCTGGTATTTTTCTTGTTTGGTGTATTCAGATATTTCTGTTCCTTCAGTTATACTGAAAAAACTTGGGAGTATGATGAATTGTTTTTTCTTGTATTTTCCAACAAGAAAGCACTTGTATTTTTCTCTCTTTATGTTGATTTTGTCTTTGATTAATACAGCAGGATGAATGTGGCTGGCTACTATTATTTTTATCTTCTTGTCGTATAATTCCAGAAAATCTTTTTCTCCGTGAGTGAATGCTATATCACTCTCTATATATACCTCTTTTAGAGTATAATCATTTAATGTGAATGTATCATGATTTCCGCGGATTAAAATTATATTTTCTTTGTTTGTGTGTTTTTCAAGGAATTTCAAGAAATTTCTTAAGTCAGATATTTCTTGTTTTTGAAATTGGAAATGATGTTTCATATCTCCAAGAAGAATAATTTTTTTTAAAGTATAAATTGCTTTTATTCTTTTAATTATTATTTCAAGTTCTCTTTTAGTTTCTTCTAACTGGTCGAAGAGGAGATTTATTCCTTGGTCTTTTATCATTGAATCGTATCCTAAATGTAAATCTCCTATTACTAAAATTCCTTGTTTTGGAAAGAAGAGTGTTTTTGAGATGAAAGTGAAATCTTTGTTTCTATTATTTTGGTTCATGGTTATATTTTATTAATTAGGTTTATAATTGTTATTTTATTAATTAGGTTATGAAAATTAATATAGAAAGATTAGAAATTAATAATAAAACTAAAAAAGAAATTGAAGAAGCAAGAAAGAGAGTATCTAAATGGGAATTTTATTATCAGGAAGAAGTTGAAAGAATGTTTAAGTTAATATAAAAAGATATATGCAGATAATTTATTTTTAATTTTCATTTACCTCTTTCAAAAATTCATCATAACTGAATTCTTCTGGATTTTGTTTTTTTTCTATTTCCTGCATATAAACTTTATGCATTCTTTGTAGGAAATCCTGTTTATCCTCTATTTTCATTAAGTCTAAATGTCCTTGGAGTATGAGATTAAGAGAGAAAGGAGAAGGTATTTTTACATGATTATAACTTAATTTTACTTTACCTGTGCTTATCCAATCTAATACTAATTTTGCTTTTTCAATGTCCATTAAATCCTCTAAAACTTCTCTTTTTGCTTCTTTTAATATTGGGAATTCTTTAGATATTTTTTTTACAGAATTTATCAGAAAATGAGATTTCATTTGTTGTTTTTTAATAGACTTGGTCGCGCCTTTGTAAGTTCTTAGAATCATTAAACCCCTTGTAGCACAATGCCTAAATTTCTTTGTAAGAACATCTGTTTTTTCAATAGCTTGTTTTAATATTTCTTCAATATTCTTTGAATTTAATTCTTCAAATGCTTTTTCTATACGAGTATTTTCTGAGGATAGGTAAAATCCTCTATCTGAAATTCCAACTTCAACATCTCTTTTAGTAGAACCTTTAGATCCCATTAGATATGCTAAGGCTCTAGAAAGTGCATCATTAACTCTGCGACCGTACATTGAATTTACTAGAAGATATTTTTTATCATCTCTTTCATCCGTGTATTTTTCAACTGTTATTGTATCTATATCGGGTATTTCTGAAAAGTTAAATTGTTGACTGAAGTATTCGTATATTTCTTCTGAAACCTGCATTGAAGTGTAAGTATATCCTCGTATGAATTCTTTTATCTTTTCTTTATCTATCTTTTTTTCAAATTTCTTTTTTAATTCTTTTCTGAATTTGGATATTTCCAAAGCAGAATCAAAACTTAATGGCAATGTTTCTGAAAACCATGAGGGTATTGTGGGAGAGCGTTCTGGAGAGGGTTTAACAACTAAATTCATGCCTCTTGTATAAAGATAAGCATACTTGCTTCCTCCCAAAACAAAAACATCTCCCTTATGCATTCTGTTCATAAAAGATTCATCAATAACTCCTATTTTATCTCCTGTTTGAAGTTTCACTGTTACAAAGGATTCTTCTGGGATTGTTCCAAGATTTGTTAGATATAATACTCTTGCCATCTTTCCTCTTTTTCCTATCTCTTTTGTATCTTTATCATACCAAATTTTTGCATATACTCTGTCTTTTTCTAAATCATATTCTCCAGATAAATAACTTATAACTGAAAGGAAATCTTCTTTCGTTAAATCCTGATAGCAATAACTTTTCCTTATTAAGCCTAATATGTCTTCTAATTTCCAGGGTTGACTTATTGCCATTCCGAATATTGTTTGAGAAAGAACATCTAGTGCATTTCTTGGGAAATGTATCTTATCTATTCTTGCTTCATACATTTCTTTCTGAATTACAGAACATTCAATTAAATCATCTCTGTCTAATACAATGAATCTTCCTTTTGCTGTTTCATGTAATTTATGTCCGGCTCTTCCTACTCTTTGAAGTGCTCTTGAAGAAGCTTTTGGACTACCTAGAAGTATAACTAAATCAATATAACCGATATCTATTCCTAATTCCAGAGAAGTGGAACATACAACTACTTTAAGACTTCCTTGTCTGAGATTTTCTTCAATTGCAAATCTGTGTCCTTTACTTAATGAAGAGTGATGTGCTGCAATATTCTCATCAGTGTAATCTACTGGGAATTTATCTTTTAAATAATTAACAATTCTTTCTGTTGCTGAACGAGTATTTGTGAATATCAAAGTTGTTTTATGTTCTTTAACTAAATCGTGTATTAAATGATACATATGTATATGAGGTTTATTTTCCCAAATTAAATTTGTTGTGGGAATTAAAACATCTAAATCCAATTTTTTATGAGACATTACTTTTGCAATCTTAACTTTTCTGTCTTCAGCTATTCCTACTAAGTATTTTGCAACTTCTTCTAATGGTTCTATTGTTGCACTTAAACCTATTTTAACAGGTATTGTTTTTGCAATAGAGTTAAGTCTTTCAACATTTAAACTTAAAAAAGAACCTCTTTTGTTTCCTAAAGAGTGGATTTCATCAATAATGCAATATTCTACATCTTGAAATGATTCTACGAATTTTTTTGTTGTTAAAACAATTGCAAGAGATTCAGGAGTTGTTATAAGTATGTGTGGAGGATTTTTTGCCATCTTTGCTTTTTCAGAAGTGGTTGTATCTCCTGTTCTTAACCCCACAATTATTTTTTGTAGATTTATTCCTTTGGATTTTGCAAGCTCATTTATTTCTTCAAGGGGTTCTATAAGGTTTTTGTGGATATCATTGTTAAGAGCTTTTAATGGGCTTACGTAAACACAATATACTTTCTTTTTTAGTTCATTTTTTTCCGATAAATATACTAATTGATTTAATATTGAAAGGAATGCAGTTAAAGTTTTACCTCCTCCTGTGGGAGCAGAAATAAGAATATCTTGTTTTTTGTGAATATTCATTACTCCAAATCTTTGAGATTCTGAAAAATCTTGAAATTTCAAGAAAAACCACTCTTTTACAAGTGGATGAAGTATCTCTTCTATTTCTTTTTTGGAATATTGTGTTGCTTCTGAAACAATTGTCATTTTAAGTTATTTTTTATGTTTAATTCTATAGAAACCTCTTGCAATCCCTGATTTAAATTAATTAAGTGTCATTATTTAAGGGTTTTGGTTGTTTTTGGTTAATCTTAAAAAGTCTTTTTTCTATATTTGATGATGGAAAAATATCAAAGAATTGACTTTAGAGACCAAATATCTAAAAACAAAAGAAAGTCATTATTTCTAATTGTAATTGTTTTTGCAGTTATTGTTTCTTTAGGGTATGTTATTTCTTTGGCTTTTGATCCTGTTTGGTTTTGGTTTATAATGGTAATTTCAATTATATTTTCTATTTCATATACTCTTATTAGCTATTATAATTCAGATAAAATATCAGTTATGAGTGTTGGAGCAAAAGAAGCAGATAGGAGCAAGTATAAAGATTTTTACAATCTTGTAGAAGGTTTGACTTTAGCTTCTGGTTTACCTATGCCTAAACTTTATGTTATGCCTTCTAATCAAATAAATGCTTTTGCTTCTGGGAGAGACCCTAAACATTCTGTAGTTTGTGTTACTGAAGGAGCTTTGAGTAAGTTGGACAGAAGAGAATTAGAAGCAGTTTTAGCACATGAGTTGGGACATATTGGAAATTATGACATAAGATATATGACATTAGTTGCAGTTATGGTTGGGATGGTTGCAATTATTTCTGAAATGTTTTTAAGAAGTTTATGGCTTAAGGGAGGAGGAGATAGTGATAATAATAAAGCAGGTATAATTTTGTTGGTTATTGGTATTGTTTTAGCAATCCTTGCTCCTATTGTCGTTCAGTTGGTTCAACTTTCAATTTCAAGGAAACATGAATATTCTGCAGATGCAACTGCTGTTAAATTCACAAGATACCCTCAAGGACTAATTGGAGCACTTAAAAAAATAAAAAATGATTATCAGTTTGAATCAAGGGAGAAAAAAGTAAGTAAAGTAATTGCTCCTTTATTTTTTGCAAGCCCATTGAAAAATCTTACAAGTACTCATCCTCCAATTGAGAAGAGAATAGAAGCTCTGGAAAGAATGTAATTGTTATATCTACATTTCTGTAAATAAATTCTTAAATATGTTTATTATCTTGAAAAATAATGGTTAATTTAAAAGATATACTAAAAAAACCAGCAATGTTTTTAGGAATTACAGCAGGTATTCTAGCAGTGAGCTCAGGAATATTAACTTGTTTAAATACAGGACTTAAAAGACAAAATATGGAAATTTATAGAAATTATATGGGGGTTGTTAAAGATTATTTGAATTTGTCCAATGATTATCGCTATTTAAACACTCAAAAAAAGATGGATTCCTTGAAAATTTCTATTGATTATGCTAGAAGTATTTTTTCTTATATGGAAGATTATTCTGATTTAAAAGACAAAAATGATAGTTTAATAGAAAGATGTTCATTTTTATCTGAAAAATCATTTAAATTAATGCAGGAAAATGATAGTATCTGGGGAGATTATGCTCTTTTTGCTAGGAGATGTGTAGATATCTTTGAAGAGAAGCAAGAAATTTCTAAAAAATTTAAATTGGTTACAGAAGAAAAAGAATTTTATATGAAATATTCAAGATATTTAGATTCTCTTCTTACTTCTCGAGAAGTAAATAATTCCTTGAAGGAAAATGGTTTTAATTAATTTTAAAAACCTTCGCAATTTTATTTATTTATGGGCTTTATAAGAGGTGCAGTTATTACTTTATTTGGTTTTGTTTTAGCAATTTGTATTATTCTTATGAATTTATCTATAACATTTGCATCTTCTTTAGAGTATGATTCACTTAAGCCTGCCTTGGAAAGTTCTGCAGAGGGTATAATTGGGAGTATTTTTGACACTGAAAATGTTTTTGGAGAAGATGGATTAGAGAATTATTGTTCTATTGAAAAAGAGTATACTCTAAATTATGGAAATGATAGCTTTACTATCCCTTGCGAAGTAGTTGAACAAGGTGAAGATTCAATTTCTAAATATATTGGAGATAATTTTGTTGAACAAATTTATTATGCTGATTATAATTGTGAGTTTTGGGAGTGTGTTAAAACTTCTAAAATCCCGTTTGTTCTTTTATCAGACAAAGCAAGAGTATATTGGGCCGGAAATGGATTTTTGCTTGCTGTTATGTCTTTGGTCTTATTTGGTTTGATTTTTCTTGTTGCTGAAAAGAGACCTTCTAAATTTATTTCTGTAGGTATTTTGCTGGCTCTTTGTTCTTTACCTTTTAAGAATATGTATTGGATCTTGAAGTTAGTTCCAGCACAAGTTGCTCCATTGTTTTCTCTTCTTTCACAAAAGGCACATGCTGTATTTATTGTAATGCTTATTGTTTCAATTGTTTTAATTTTATTTGGAATTGTTGCTTTGATTTTTGGATGGAAGATGAAATTTAAAGATGATTCTTCTGAGAAAAAAGATTCCCATCAGAATATGTCTCAAAATCAACCACAAAATAAAACTGTTTCCAAAGAAGAGGTTAGACAGATAGTTAAAGAAGAATTGTTTAAGAAGAATATTCAAAATAAAAAACAGAATAAAAATAAGCAGTTAAAGAAAAAGAAGAATTAGTCTCAATTAATTTATTTTTAGTAAAATCCTTTAATTAAAGATTTAGGGTCTGGACTTTTTTCAGTGCTTTGATTTATCTTTTGATTTTTATCTTGAGGAGGTAAAGTGTTGTATTTTGTCCCTTCACTTGATTCCCCTATTTTTTTGTTCATGAAGTTTTGCATGTATCTTGAGTGTCCTTCATCATGGTATTTCATATCTTTTATTTTATAATAAGTTATTTTTCCGTTTTCTTGTTTTTCTGTTCTTACATTTGTAAGTTTATTTTTTATGTTTTCTCCTAATAATACTTCTCCTTGGGAAGCAGCAGATATTTTTTTAGCATTTCCCATAAGAGTTCCTAAGCTCATAAATTGCATGACTCCATTTTCTGTTTTTTCAACTATTGAACCAAATTCTATAGATATTCCGAAATCCATTTTGTATTTTGCTATTCTATTGTAATTAGACAAGATTTCTTTTGCATCTTGTGCAATCTCAAGAGCAGCTGTTTCATTTTTTAGTGATCTTGTTTTTGAAGGGGCTAATATGAATGTTAAATTATTCTGATTTTCATAAACAAATGCTTTTTTGTTTTCCGCTAAATTAACTATTTTTTGAAGTGGTTCTTCTGTGTTTGATTTTTTTGCCTGAAGTTCAGCTAGATTTCTTACACTTATATTTGCGATACTTACTTCTTGTTTGTTTCCTTTTATTGAAAGAGAAAGGCTTGCTTTGTTGTTTGTTTTAAGTTTAGATTCTTTGGATAGAGGGATTGCTCTGTTTTCCCAAGCAGTATTTGTTTTGGGTTGGTGTTTTATTTTTAATTTATCTTTAAATAAGTTTTTTCTGCTTACTCCTGTTTCTTTTCTTTTTTTGTGCCTTCTTATCAAGATAAATATTAAAGCAGCTAAAAGTAATGCAATGAAAATCCAGAAAAGAGGTCTTGCATAAAACTCTTTAGCGTTTAATTGTGAGAAGTCTCTTATTGCATATCCAGTTGAACCAGAAACCCTTGACTCAGGTAAAATCACATTTTCTTTGAAGATGCTTTCTCTTTTTTCATCCATTAATTCAACTTCATATTCACCAGCATATTCTGTTTTTAATTCATATTTGTTGCTTGAATCTACAGGTAAAAATAAATTGAAATCTTTGGATATATTTCCTATTCTTATATTAATTGTTCCGTTGTAAGGAACATTTCCAATATTTGTTACAATTAGTGTTTGATTTGCCAATTCAACTTTTATTTCTTCATTTCTAATTATAGTGAAATAAGTTTCTGCTGTTAATTCATTGGATATTGCGGAAACAGTCCAATTTGCAGGGGGTTCGTTATATGCTATTGGGAATTTAAGGTATTCTTGTGTTCTTTTCTCAGTTGGTCCTGCACCTTCTGGAATCTCAAGGTTTTCTTTTTTTATTGTAATAACAGATGTAGATTCTATGCTTTCTCCTGTTTGATCATGGAGTATTGTTTTTATTTCAACTGATTTACCTGGTTGAACGTCTTTATCTTTTAAGACTATTTCCAAAGAAGTAGGTATTTGTTTTATTTGTATATTGTAGTTAATGAAACCTTTGTTTGTTTTTGTGTTATCAAGTGCAACTTCATAAGCATTTAATTTTACAAGGTATTTTCCAGCTTTCATTTTCTCTGGAAGAGTTATGTTCATAGAATACATTCCATTATTTATTGTTCCTTTTTGAAGAATATTTTCAGAAGAACCGTTTGCAAGTATAAGTTCAAGCTCTATGAATCCATTGGCTGGCTGTCCATTTTCCTTTGTTACATCTCCATAAATTAATATGCTTTGTCCGGGTTCAAATTCTGTTTGTTCTGTTGTTGGTTTAATTGTAATTAAATTTGAGATTTTGAATTCATTTGTAATAAAATATTCTGTTCCAAGAATTCCCTTTACCTTGCAATTTCCAACATTTTCTCCAACTACTTCTTTTGTAAGAACAAGAGAAGCATCAAATGTTTTTTCTTCTCCATATACTAGACTTACTCCGTTTTTATAGAAGTTGATTTGTTTTGTTCCACAAAGTAAATCCATACTAAATGTTCCAGAAACTCCTGTAATTGTTTTGATTGTAACAGGAATTGTTACAGAATCCCCTAAATTATATACTTTGTTTGGTTGTTGATTTATAATCATCTCAGCTGAAGCAAATGAACTAATCATAACCATTAATAAAAAGGTTAGTACAATCTCTTTTTTCATTTAAATAATAGTAAATATTTATTTATAAATATTTGTAGAGG
>CAZNIA010000027.1:7847-9424 GCA_964572995.1 Candidatus Woesearchaeota archaeon | reverse complement strand
AATTCTTCCTCATTCTCTTCATTTTCTTCTTCACCATCCACACAAGCAAGATCTTGTTGTTTTATATTAGAGAGAGTAGCTTCTCCTATTCCAACAACATCCAACAAATCATCTAATTTATTGAAAGGGCGAGAATCAATTATTGCCTGAGCTTTAACAGGTCCTATTCCAGCTAATTTGTCTAATTCTTCTAAAGAAGCGCTGTTAACATCAATTTGATTGTTTTGGCATGAAGCAGATATAAAATTAAAGCTTATAATTGAAAATAAAAAAAATTCCATAAGAAAAAGAAACTCCTTTTTCATTATTATATTTAAACCAAGTTTATTTTAAGGATTATTGTTCTGCATTTTGTTGTGTTGTATTATACTTTTCAGAGAAGTCAATATATTCTATTTCTATTTTCTTTCCTTTCAGGTTCTTTTTTGCTATTAATATTCTTGAAAATACCTTGTTTTCAATAAGCCATAAGCACATCCCTTTTTCAGATTGGTCTAAATATCCATTACTTTTAACTTCTAATCCAATAACTTCATACTTCCCATTTTCATCTCTTTTAAAACATACGAAGTCAGGAAAGCCGGTTCCAAGACTCAAAGCTTTCAAAAAAGGATTATATTTTCTTTTTGCAGGAACTATTTTGTTTTTTTCATAATCGATATTATTCATCCATTTGTTTACAATCCATCCCATTCCTTCAAGATTTTCGCGTACTTTAGATTCAAATCTTCTTCCTGCAGCGCGATTTTTCTTGCCTTGGCTTGAACGTGCTGATTTAGTCTGTTTTTTATTCTCTTTTTTCACCTTTTCCATAAATTAAAGAAATCTCTAAGAGTATAAAAGTTTAACCAATCAATCTGTTAAATATAATCCCAATTGCTATAAGAATTAAGATAACTGGTAACCAAGGAACATAAAAATCAATAACATCCATCTCTCTCAAAAGCCATAAACTCGCAAATACCAGAATTATAAATGCAAAAGTTGGAAACTTTCTCTTGTATGTTGTTCTATGGTATCTATGTACTGGCATTTTTTCTTTGATTATTTAATTGTTTATTATTAATGGAATTATATATTCATTAAGAACATTATATAAATCCACTACAAGCCCCAATAATCCAATTACAATTAAAAAATAACCCCCATATTTTACTTGTTTAACTTTATACTTTGAAAATTTTAAACCCATGATTAATAGTATGGTAAATACAATTATTCCGAATATATCAAAAAAAGCAGGATTTATTATCATTTTATCTTTACTTGTTTACAAGTCTCTTGCTTGTAAAGTTCTCCTCCCATTTGCCTTTGCTCTTTTTATTGCTTCATCCAACATATCTTCAACTTTTCTTTCAAGAGCAATTTCAAATTCATCTGCAACAGAAGAAATTGAATTCTCTTTATCTAGCTCTTTAACTCTTGGCCGTATATTTGATTTTATGATTAATCCCATGTTATTTGTTAGTCTTTATACTTTTTATTTTTTTCTTTATCCTTCTTTTCTTCTTCTATTCCTTCAACAGGTCTCATTAAAGGGAAAATAACGCACTCCCTTAAAGGCTTACCCATTAAAA
>CAZNIA010000027.1:0-7837 GCA_964572995.1 Candidatus Woesearchaeota archaeon | reverse complement strand
ATTTTATGATTAATCCCATTATTTAGAGAATAAATTATTGTTTATTAATTTTTTGGAAATTATCAATATGCTCCTCTAAAAAAATATCCCATACGAAATAAAACCCAGAATATGCCAATAAAGATAATAATTCCAATACCTATTAAGATTTTAATCCATTTTTTCATTTTTCTTCCAAATCAGGTCTCATTAAAGGGAAAATAACGCACTCCCTTAAAGGCTTACCCATTAAAAATGCAAATAATCTTTCACTTAATCCAAATCCACATGTTGGAGGCATTCCATGTTTTAATGCTTCAACAAAGCTTTTGTCATGTTCCATACTCTCTTCATCTCCTGCTTCTTTTTGTTTTGCTTGTTCTTTGAATCTTTCTTCCTGATCTAAAGGATCATTTAATTCTGAATAGCCATTACCCATTTCACTTCCAGCAATAATAACTTGGAATTGTTCAACTTTTCTTTTATCTTCTGGATTTCTTTTAGCTAACGGAGAAAGTTCAACCGGCTGCCCTGTTAAAAACCCTGGGCCAGATATTTTCTTCCTGCAATACTTCCAAAGTTGATCAACTAATCTCCATTTATCAACTGAAGAGTCATAATCTATTTTCAATTCATTTAGCTTTTTCTTGATTTCATTTACATCAGCTTTGTAGATGTCTATTTTTGTTTCTTTTTTTATGAGAGTCTCAAAATCATAAACTTCCCATTTCTTGGAAAAATCCACTTTATATCCATGTATATCAAATTTCATTGTTTGAAAAACATCTTTAGCAACTTTCTTGTACATTTCTTCAACAAGTTTCATTCCATCCTGATAATTTGCATAACCCCAGTAAAATTCCATCTGAGTGTAATCCTGTAAATGTTCCATATCCATTCCTTCATTTCTGAATTGTCTTCCTATTTCAAATGTTCTTTCATATCCTGCAACCATTAATTTTTTCTGCCATAATTCTCCCATGGATATTCTAAGATAAACATCTAAATCTAAAGCATTATGATGAGTTATAAATGGTTTTGCAGCTGCTCCTCCAGCAGAACTCTCAAGCACAGGAGTTTCAACTTCTAAAAATCCTTTTTCAAGAAGAAAATTTCTTATTACATTCCAGAATTTTGCTTTTTTAATGAACATTTCTTTAATTTCTTTGTTCATTAAAATATCCAGATATCTTTTTCTGTATCTTTCTTCTTCATCTTGTATTCCTTTCCATTTTTCAGGTAAAGGAAGAATAGATTTCGAAATTATATCAATCTTTTTCACTAATATAGAAATCTCCCCTGTTTTTGTTTTTATTATCTCCCCTTCAACTCCTACAAAATCTCCACTATCAGTATATTTCTTGAAAAATTCTCTTGTTTTTTCAGGAGTTTCTTTTTCCTGGAGAACTAATTGTATATCTCCTGTTCCATCTCTTAAAACACAGAAAGCTATTTTACCTAAATCTCTTTTAGTCATTAATCTTCCAGCAGTTTTAACTTTGCTTTTAAGTTTACTCTCAGAACATTCAAGACAAGTTTGTTTTTTATCATACTTGTTTGGGTAAGGATTTATTCCTTCTTTTCTAATTTCTTCGAGTTTCCTTGTTCTTTCACTGATTATTTGTTCTTCTCTTCCCATGTTATTTTAAATAAGATAAATATTGTTTTTATATTTAACCTCTTAATTTTTTATATGTAAAAAATCCTCCAATGCCAAATAAGAATAATATTATCCCCAGAAATCTTGAGCCGCTTTCAGTTATGTTGCCTATTATATTTCCTGTTATGTTTCCAGAAGATAAAACCAACCCCCCAAGAAAAGAAAAAATAAACATACCAGAGATAACTTTATTTTCAAGAGTCTCTTTTGACTTTTTAACATGTTTTTTGAAACCCCTTATGTCTTTTTTTGAACCTAATATATGAATTTGATTTGAAGAATAAACGCTGTATTCATCATTACTCGATCCATCAAAATCAGCTACTCCATCATACCCATATTTATCAGCATCAACATAAATATGTGCAGGTAGATAAAACCATTTACTTTTTCCTTCAGTATATTCTGGGTGTTTTTTGTTTACCTCATCAAGGAAATTATCATCATAAGGTATAGCTAGATTTTTTATATTTAAAAGAGCCTGTGTAACCTGTTGGCCATATCTGTATGTATTAAATGGACTAAAATAAAATCTCTTTCCATTTCTAGTCCTTATTTTTGATCTATAAAACCTCTCTATTTTTTCAGGACCACGATGATAAACAATATCCTTAACTTTGCTATCTGGAAAAATAGTTTCTAAGTATTTTTCATATTGTTCCTTTGTTCCAACTCTTGCCAAATCCGGATTTTGTTCAAATACAAAATTTATATCTTCGTCTTTCATTTTTTTCTGATAAATTTGTTTTTTCTATAACCTTGATTATCCAACTCTATATTAAGCAATTCATCAACAATAACTTGAAAATTATCTGTTCTTGGAACATGTGCATATTTTATCTTTTTGAAATTTTCTTGAAGTTTTTGTACTTTCAAGAACAATGGTAAAATATTCTGATTCTTGACTTTGTATTCTCCAAGTAATTGTTTAACAACCAATTCTGAATCCAAAAAACAAGTTATTTCATCTTTTGTTACTGTAGACGCAAGCTCAAGAGCTAGAACAAGCCCTTCATATTCAGCTACATTATTTGTTGTGTTTTCTCCTATGAATTTACTGGACTTAGTTAATATTTCTCCTTCTTTCCTAACCAATGCAGCAACTGCTCCAGGCCCCGGATTTCCTCTTGCACCGCCGTCAGAATTAGTGTATATCACTATTGCCCCCTGTAAGGCGCAAGTTAGAAATTTCCATACTCAAAGGTAAGTTTCTTCTTGCATCCCCATCTGAATTTGTATATATCATTTTGTATTAATTATAATGACAATATTTATAAAATATCCTTAAATTTTTCTTTTTATATAAAATGAAAAAAATATTGAAGTTTCCAGAAAAAGATAAGCAAATCAATCTTAGCTCTTGCGGACCTCATGCAATGAAAAAAGTTATTGAATATAAATCAGGTATAGAAGTTCCTGAATCTAAATTAATAAATATGTCTTGCTGTTCTTGGAGAAACGGGGCTCCCATAGAAGGAATGATTAAAATCGCAAGAACTTTTAATTTAAATCATGATTTAAAGCACAATTCTTCAATAAACGATATAATTTCTTCAATAGACACTGAAAATCCTGCAATCTTGCTTGTTCAAGAATGGGGTTCTGGACATTATATTGTTGCAAACGGTTATGACAATAAACATGAAAAAGTTTTTTATTATGATCCTCTTTATGGAAAAACAAGAAATATGAATTACGAAACTCTAGACAAGGTTTGGCATGGTTTAGATGTTTTTCAAAGAAATCGTTTCGGTATTTTCTTTAAATAAAACTTTTCAATACTTTTTAATCATATATGCAATATCTTGAAAGTTTTGAAGTCTTGGAATTTTTCAGGGCGTATATCTATCCCCTTTATATTCGCGTGTTTTGGTCCTTTTTTACATAATTCAACAACCTTTTCAACATCTGGAATATTTCCTTCTAAAAATATCTCTACTCTTCCATCTTCAAGGTTTCTTACAAAACCCTTTACATTATGCCTTTCTGCATTTTCTTTCACAAAACCTCTAAAAAAGACATCCTGAACTGTTCCATCAATATACATCCTCACTGCTTTTTTCATATTATTTATTGCCGAAATGAGTTTTTATATTTTTCAATTTTTATGTATACCCTATTTAGAATAAGATATCCTCTCTAATATTTGTTTTAAGAGAGGTTTTTTAATTAATATCTTAGCGATGTTGGATTTTACTATGATAACTTAGTTTTTAATTATTTTATTGGTTAAATCCCGCGATAATCTAACTCATTATTCACAACAGCAACTGTTTGTGAAGCAAAATACATTTTATTTCCAACAGAAACAGGGTTACAATAGCTCTTTAGTCTTTTAAGTTCCTTTTGAGGAAGTCCTTCATGATCTCCCAATATAAAAACACAGTTTTTAGGGATATTCACCTTTCTTATATCCTCTCCTTTTTTATCTAATATAAAAATTTCATTTCCTTGTTCTATTAACTCTTCAATAACTCCTAAAAAACTTTTCTTTTCAACAAAACATCCTGGGAAAACTTCTGTTTTTTCTTTTTCTTTGTATTTGTAAAGGATTTTCTTTATCATATTTCCAACATCTTTTTTTGAAACTTGAGTTTCATCTTTAATTTGAATTTCAATATGTTTCGGAGGGTCAGGCATACCGTAAAAAATAAAGTGAAATTTGCAGTCTTTCCTGAAATCATGCGATAAGAAAACTCCTTGAATAAAACTATGAATTGCAATATCCATCCTACCTGCTTTCATCAGGTTTCCTTCATTTTCTGAATATTTTGATAAAGCATTTCCAGATGTTGCTGCTGAACTTGAAAAGTATACAAACTGTCTCATTTTTTCCTCCTATACATTAAAGATAATATTAAAACCAACCAAGATCCAACTACTCCTAAAGCAAATCCAAGTATAATTTGCATATCCATTATTGTTAATCCATAAATTAACCAAGTTAAAGTACCTAAACTAAATATCACAAAAGCAGATATAGATACGTCTTTTGAAGATCGATTTTTGTATACTTTATATGCTTGTGGAAAATATCCCAAGGACATAATAACACCCATAATTGTTGCTAGTATTTTTATGAGACTTAGAAAAATATCCTCCATTTTACCCTCTCATCTCCTGCATTACAAATTCAGGTTTAGCGAATATCTCCTTTCCTCTAAATATTTTGTACATACCAATAAACTTATTTTCGCAAAAACAACTTACAATTGAATCAACTTTCCATCCTTCATCTTCAATTAAATCTTTTTTGTAAAGAGGCTTTCCTGTTAATATCTGTTTCAAATTATCTTCTTTAATATTCATAGCAGGATATATTTTTGAAACAATTTCTGCAGGGATAATTATCTCCTTCAATAATTCTTCATTTCCTTTTTCATATTCTTCAACTGCTTTTTCAAACTCATACATATTCACAGAGTAGGTTTCATCAAATATCCCTGCACTTATTCTTCTTAACTCAAGCATGTGTGCTCCAATCCCTATTTCTTTCCCTAAATCATCTATCAATTTTCTTATATATGTTCCCCCCTCACATTTAACTTTAAACAGAATATCTTTACCTTGTTTTTCAAGTAATTCAAAAGAGTATATTTCTCTTGGTCTATTTTGTCTTTTTACTCTTGATTTTACAGGAGGCATTTGAATTATTTTACCAATAAATTTTTCATTAATAGCTTTATTTATATCTTCTAAATTCATATCCTCATGGATTCTCATTACCCCAATGTATTCTTTATCTTCCCCTAAAAAGTAGCCAGTTAATTTGCATGCTCTGTTTAATGCAACAGGTAATACTCCAGTTACTTTTGGATCTAAAGTACCAAAATGAGAAGTTTTTCTTAGTTTCAGTCTCTTACATGCAAATTCAGAAACACTAAAACTTGTAGGACCAGAAGGTTTATCCAAGTTTATTATTCCAAATTCAAGCAGCTCTTTAATTGACTTTTTGTTTTTTATCTCTTCTAAATTCATAAAAATCTTAATATTTGAAGATTTAAAAGATTAATCTATCTATTTAAAGTATATACTTAAATATATATTTTATAGTCTATACATAATTCAGTTAGATATTTAAATAAATTTTTTGTAATTTATTTATGTTTAGCAAAAAGAGGAGGTATTCTTCAGTTTTTAACGCAATCAAAGAATTTTTCTTTATAATTATTGGAATTGGATTTGCAGGTTTTGCTCTTAAAGGATTTTTAATACCTGCAGGATTTATAGACGGAGGAGTCACAGGTATTTCTCTTTTAGTTCACTTTTTAACTCCCTTAAGTATTTCTTTTTTGTTGTTTATAATTAATTTACCTTTTATTTTTCTTGCAAGAAAACAAATAGGAAAAATATTCGCAATTAAAACTTTTTTTGCAATAATTCTTCTTTCTGTTTCTTTGCATTTCATTAATTACCCCATAATAACCCATGATAAACTCTTAGTTGCAGTTTTTGGGGGATTTTTGCTTGGTGCAGGGATAGGTTTTTCTGTTAGAGGAGGTTCAGTTTTAGATGGCACAGAGATACTTTCAGTTTATTTGAACAGAAAAACAGGTTTCAGTATGGGTGAAATAATCTTTTTCATAAATATAATCATTTTCTTGTTTGCAGCAATATTCCTTGGAATAGAAGCAGCATTATACTCTCTCTTAACTTATCTTGTTGCATCTAAATCAGTTGATTTTATTTCGCATGGTATTGAAGAATATACTGGATTAACAATAATCTCAGATAAAAACAAAGAAATAAGAAAAACGCTTATTGAATTAGGAAATGGTGTGACAATTTACAAGGGAAGTAAAGGATATTCTGAAGAAAAAGAAAAGAAAGATATTGATATTTTATTTACTATAGTCACAAGACTGGAAGTAGTTAAAATAAAAAATGCAATAGAAAAGATAGATGATCGCGCACTAATAATTGAAGAAAAAATAAGTGAGATAGAAGGCGGAGTAATTAAAAGAAGAAGACCCAAGATAATTAAATAAAATTGTCTGTTTTTTATACATATTTTTTTAAACTTTCTTTAAAATAAAAGATAATGATTGCAATAATCCATAATAATTGGGATAGTGACATTGTTTTAAATGAAGGAGATTTAGAGAGAATTTCTATGGGAGAACATTTATCTGGAGAAATCGTAAACTACAAAACAATTGGAGAGATAAACCTCTTAAAAGGAACAGAAAATCTTTTAGGATATTATTTTAAATTGAACTGGGATAAAAATGAAAGACACAAATATAATTTTGAGATAACTCAAGAAGGTATTAACATACTTAAATCAAAAAATTATGTTCACGGTAGATACGAAAATGGATTGAATGGGAGTAAGCTTGCAATTTACGGTCCTGATAAAGATAATTTCATAAAAGAAAATATTGAATTTGCATTACTAATGATTAAATTAGATAAAAAATAATTATATTTCCCCTTTAAGATAAGCTTTTCTTTTTTCTTCTGGAAATTTTTCAATAGCATATCTTAGCATTGTCCTTGGCATAGCCTTATATCTTTCTTTAAGGAATATCTCCAGAACTTCGACATTTCTTTTACCAACTTCTCTTAACATCCATCCTACTGCTTTATGTATCAAGTCATGTTCATCTTTAATAAGAATATCTGCAATAGCAAGAGTTTCCCCAAACATCCTTTTTCTTATAAAAGCATGTGTTGAAACAATTGATATTCTTTTTTCCCATAAATTTTTTGATTTTGCAAGGAATCTTATTATTTCGTTTCCGTCTATACTTGAGAAATCACCAACAATATTTGGAGCACTTAAATCAACCAAGTCCCAATTGTTAATATTATTTGTATTCTTCAGATAAAATTCAAATATTTGTCTTTTTTTAGCTGTGTCTTTTTTAGCTTTTTTGTATTTGTTTGTTAAGATTATCAAAGCTATCAATCTCTCTTCATGAATTTTACTGTTCAAAAGAATTTGTAAATCAGCAAAAGGCAATTCAGTGTATTTCTTAGAAATACTTCTTTGGATAGGCACTTTTATTCCAAGAAAAATATCTCCTTCTCCATATTCTCCTTTACCTGTTTTAAAAAATCTTTGAAGTATTTTGGCTTGTTCAGGATTTTTAGCATTTTCAATATCTTTTTTTAAATTATTTAGCATTTTCAATCATCTCTACTAACTCGCCCATATTCTGTGCGAACGGTTGACCTCGTTTCAGCCAGATTGCG
>CAZNIA010000026.1:0-9436 GCA_964572995.1 Candidatus Woesearchaeota archaeon | reverse complement strand
TATTTGATACATTGTTATAGGTAAATCTTTATATGATTCTATAAAGTATCTAGCAAAATCAGATACTGCTTCTTCATGGGTTGGACCCAAACAGAATTCTCTCCCATCTCTATTTTTTAACTTAAACATTTCATCACCATAAAGATCCCATCTACCTGATTCTTTCCAAAGTTCGGATGGTTGTACAATAGGCATGGAGATTTGTAATGCTCCAGCATTATCCATTTCTTGTTCAACAATATTCGAGATATTCCTTAGAACTTTATATCCTAAAGGAGAAAAACTGTAAATTCCAGAACTAGTTTGGTGAATAAGTCCTGATTTGTTTATTAAATTATATCCTGGAGATGAAAGATCTATATTTTCTTTTTTTGTTTTTAGTAAGATTTCCGATGTTCTCATATCTTATAAAGATTTTAAAGGTATTTAAACATTTTTATTTGTAGTAACTAGATAGTCGTTACTTTACTCCTAGAACAAAAAGATTGTTTCCACGTGCTGCTGTTTCTTGGTCCTTAATTAGTTTCATCTCTATCTGATATATCTCTTCAAAGTTTTCTAAGAGGATATCTCTTTGAATTTCACTTTCTCCTTGTAATTGAGTCTCTTGATATCCAGGATAAATAGAAACAGGAAATCCAAAACAGAACACTTTCTCAAAATTGTTTTTTAAATAAAGATCTTTTATTTTTTTAGGGGAGAACATATCTAAATAAGGCATATTCTTTACGAATCTACCCTTATTTTCTTTTACTAATTTTTCAGCCTCACTTATATTTTTATTTAATACATTAAAATAGATGCCATGATATACATTTGGAACAACAGAAATTAATAGTCCACCTTTCTTTAATACTTTAGTTAATTCATTGAAAACTTTTTCATAATTCTCTACAAATCCCAAAACATTATGAGTATTTATTACAACATCAAATTCCTGTTTAATGTCTTCTAAGTAATGTAAATTTCTTTTAATTATCTTCCATCTTTCTCCATAATTATTCTTTTTAATTGCCTGCTCTAACATCTCATCTGATAAATCTACTAAAACCCCTTTAGACATTGGATATTCTTCAAGTATCTTTTTAGACCATCTTCCTGTTCCGCCCCCAGCATCTAAAAATAAAAATTCTCCTTCCATAGAATCCAATTGTTCTTTAATCATTGACCAAAGAAGTTTATCAGATAATCTCCAATATGTTTGTTTTTCAACATCATCGTATTCTTCTGCTTTTCCTTTGAAGTACTCCATTACTTCTTTTTCATATTTGCTTAATAATTTTTCCATTTTACGGATTTAATGTTTTATCTATTCTTGGAAATTGTGATGCACTCCAAATAAATGGCATTTCCAAAATACCTTGTAGTAACCTTTCCCATCCAAGTCCAAAACCAGATGTTTCTTTATATTCTTTTATCTCTCTAGTTTGTAAATAAGGTTTATAGTCTTCTTTTGGAAGATTAAATATACTTGCTTTATCATTGAGTTCTTTTTCAGATCTAACTCTATGACCGCTTCCGAGTATTTCTCTGTATCCTGGCCAGATAAAATCAGCATTATTTGCAACTTTAGGATTTTTTTCATCTAGGATTGAATGATAAAATGGTACTTCAAGCAAAGGGAACTCTTTTATTATCACCATATTTCCAAGAATCTCAGTTAATTTTACTTCTTCCCAAGCTCCAAAATTCTTTAATGTGAACTCTTTGTACTTCTCTTCATTAGTTTCTTTATATAATAATTCAAGTGCTTTTTCATAATTTATCTTAGGAATATTAAATATATTTAAGGATAATTTCTGTAATTCATTAATTTTCTCTTCTTCCAAAAAATAATCTAAATCTTCTCTATTATTCTTAAGCAAGTCATCTATTATTCTTTTTATAAGTCCAAGAGCTATATTTTCATTTTCATCTTGATTTACTTTTCCTTCAAATTCTATATGATGGAATTCAGACAAATGAGTAGCATCTGCTCTTTCTTTTCTGAATGAATTATAAATAGAATAAACTCTCTCAATCTCTTTTTGCATAAGGCACAATTCTAAATAAATTTGAGATGATTCAGATAAAAATGCTTCTTTTGGTAGGTCAAACCATTTTAATGTTATTGGGCAGGTATCTGTAGTGTAATTTATAGCCTCTTTCCCATAAACTGCCCCAGGAGAAGAAATCATCCTTGTTGTTAAGGGTAAAAGAGTAAACATAGCATTTATTTCTTGAAAATACAAATTAGCAGAAAGATTTATCTGATTATTAATTTTAGATATATGTTTCCACATACCATCTGAACAAAACTGATTTACTCTATTTTTTATTTCTTCCAAAGAAACTTCAGAAGAACAAATATCTTTAATAGGTCCAAATATTTTATTCCCATTATATGAGATAGTTTTGTCTTTGTTAGCAGTATAAGGACCGAACATATTTCTTTAAAATTTTCTCACTATTTAAATCTTTTTATATTGTAATTACTATTAAGTTACATAATATAACAATATTTATATACTAGTGCTTCTATTAAATATCATGGGATACTTTACACGTGATGATTTACTCAATCCAATTCAGGATTTTGATGCAGAAAGAACCTATGTAGATAGAAGATTAGGAACTACACCTAATATAAAATTCAACATTTATGATGAATTCAGAGAAGACATAAAAAGAGGAATTCAAAATGATCTTAGAAAGCTTAGAAGTTCAAGCAATATACTTCCTAGAGAAGAACCTGTTATAATCCCTAACTATCGAGTAGATGTCCTTCCTATAAAAGATGAACCTTTAATAATGCCTAAATATCTCCCAGATATTCCTTTATAACTAAATTTCATATTTAATTACAATGACATACGACTATTACGAAGAAAAAAGAAAACAAGAAGAAGCCAGAATATACAGAGACAGACAAGGATTTATTATTAGAAGACACAAGGAATTCTCAGCTTATGTTTCAGGACAAATGGAAGGTGATTCTTCTAGAAGATTTAAATTAAACAATTCAGGATTAGTTGAAATAATTGAAGCTCAACAAAGAGAACAAGCTAGAAGAGAAAGCACTATTCCTAAAATTCTTAGAGTAGATGAGGATGTTAAATCTCCTTACAATAAATTAAAGTTATTCAGGACAGATTAAATAATCTTCAATTCTTTCTTCCAATAACTTTTATAAACACCTATTTATTATAGGTATTATGAGGAGAAAAGAAATAATTTCTGTTTTGTTTGCTTCAATTTTAATTTTATCTCTTTTCTCATTTGTTTCTGCAGGAATGCTTTCAAATACTTTCCGTAAAACACAAATAACAGGAGAAACAATTGAATCAGCTTGTTCAGACAGTGATTCTGGAAAAGATTATTTCACTAAAGGAACAATTATAGGTGGAGGAGTTTCTTTTGTTCAATATGATTATTGTTTAATTTTAACTTCAACTGGTCAAACAGATGTTTCATCTTGTGATGCATCAAATCCTGATTGCAGATTACATGAATTTTATTGTGAAGAGGGAATAAGGAAAGGTGTAAGAGTTAGCTGTGATTATGGATGCTCTGATGGAATTTGTAATCCTGCTCCTGCTCAAGAATGTATTTATGATAGTGATTGTTACATTCCAGGTTTAAATATAAAATGTGTTGACGGAATTTGTTTGGCTGTTGAAAATCAATTATGTACAGATACTGATAACGGATTAAATCAATATGTTTCTGGAAAAGCTTATGACCCTTCCAATACTTCAAGATACATTGAAGACACTTGCCAGAATGAATATTATCTTATGGAAGCTTACTGTAAATCAGAAGGGTTAATTGCTGCAGATCAAAAATATTGCAAGTATGGATGTCAAAACGGGAAATGTCTTTATGCTAATGAAACAAATAAAACTTTTTCAACTTGTAAGGACAGTGATGGAGGAGTAGAGTTTTATATTCAGGGAGAAGTTAAAACCTCTTTTTCAAATATTTCAAGCATAGATAAATGTTCAGGAGATGGTAAAACATTAGCTGAATATTTTTGTTCTCCAATCCCAACAACAGGAGCACCAGTTATGGTTAAAACTTATGTTTGTCCTGAGGGTTGTTTAAATGGAGCATGTATTAAAATACAGGATATAAATAAAACACAGGATAAAAATCAAACTCAAGAACAAAATCAAACTCAGAATAAAACACAAGACCAAAACTTAAATCAAGGACAAAGCAACAAAAATCTTTCTTCAGTAGACACAGGTGTTAACTGCGAATTTGGGTGTTTTATTGAAGGTAAATGCTACGCATTTGGATATAGAAAAATGGGACAATATTGCTATGAAAATAATACTTTTATACCCCAGTTGACTAATGAAGCTACATGCGAAAACAATTTTGAATGCAGAAGCAATCTTTGTATAGACGATGAATGTGTAAATCAGGGAGCATTCAAAAGAATGATGAACTGGTTCAAGAATTCTTTTGGAAAAAAGAAATAAATAAATTATTCAATCTCTATTCTCAATCAACATAACCTTCAGGCTTTTCCATCCCATTATTCTTCAATGCTTTTTGAACATACTTTGAATCCCATCCATTAATCTCAAGCTTAGTTCTTATTTGAGTGTAATTCATCCCAGCAGCTTTAGCTTGTTTAACCCATTCATTCAACTTAGGCAAGACTTCCTCTTCTTTTTTCTTGTTTTTCTTTCTCTTGCTTATGAAATTAATAACAAGAACAACAATAATTATAGCTGCTAAAAGAATCAAAGCAACAACAACAGGATTTTGAATTATATCGCCTATCATGTCCTATTCAATAAATCTGCTTTTTTATAGGTTTTCTTTATCTCTAAGAAATATAGAATATACGTTGTATCTTAAAAGTAGTGATAAATAGAAATATTTATAAAGAAACAAGGTTTTGGTTACTTATCTTAAACAATTGAGGTAAAACAAAATGAACTATTATTATGACAAAGACGGAGAAGTAATACTTGAATCATGTCAGGATTTGTATTACAAAATGGATTTAATGAGCGAAGACTCCAGAAAAGACTATGAAAAGATGATAGCTAATTCAAACTCTGAAACAAGCAAGTTAACAAAGATAATTAAAGATGATGATAAGGAGAAAAATTAATCTTCACTCAACATAACCTTCAGGCTTCTCAAATCCATTATTCTTCAGTGCTTCTTTTACAAGTTATAATTTCAGTCAAAAGGATTCTCAATTAAATGCTCAAAAGGCATTTGTTCTTCAATTATCCCCATTGCTTTTCCATATTCTCTTGCAGTTTCCAGTTCAGGATATCCTTTGCTGAATTTAAACATATGCTCCTTGAAAAGCACATACATAACTTTATCTTTTACTATATGAATATAAAATCCTCTTTTTAATGATTTCATTGCTTTTTGCAAAAACTCTTCTTTGTTTTCATCTTCAACTTCTATTTTATGGAATGTCATAATTCTATTCTCTTTTTCAAGATTTTCAATTTCAGTACCAATTATATTAACTAAATTCAAGATTTCTTTATTTTCAAGACTTTCTTCAAGAATAACTCCTTTCCATACCATTATTTTAGTATGTACCTCTTATTTTAAAATAATTCTATTATTCAACATACCCTTCAGGCTTCTCAAATCCATTATTTTTCAATGCTTTCTTAATTAAGTTTTTATCCCACTCATTTATTTCCAGAAGAGTCCTTATCTTTGTATAATTATATCCTGAAGCTTTAGCTTGTTTAACCCAAGCATCCAGTTTAGGCATAACTTCAGCTTCTTTCTTTTTATTTTTTCTTTTCTTAACTATAAAATTAATTATAAGAACAATTACAATTATTGCTGCTAATAATCCTGCTATAATTAAAATAATTGTTTCATTCATTTTTTCTTTCCTTTCCTTTTAGATTTTCTTTCAGTTTTCTTTTTAATCTTCTTATTTTTACTCTTTGCCTTTGGCCCAGTGTTTTTTCTTGAAAACAACCCAACTAATTTATCATCAAGTTTATCTTCAGGAAGAGTTCTTTTCAATTTTTGATTAAGCGCACTTCTTCTTAAAATATCCTCAATCTGCTCTGGTAATGTAAACATATTTTTCTTGGCTCTTTTCTCTAAAGCCTCTCTTAATTCTTCATCTAAAAACAATATGATTGAACGATTATTTCTTAAATTAATTTCAGCATCAAGTTCCAAATCCTGCAAATCTTTATTTAACTGCTGATGCTCCTGTATTTCCTGTTTTATTTTATTCTCAGTGTCTATTGAAGGTTTTTTGACTTGCTTTTCAACAGGTTTTTTAATTTCTTTTTTTAATTCTTTATTTGTTTGCTTGCTTTCCTTTTTAGGAGCTTCTTTTTCTTCTCCCAATTCTTTTGTTCTGTCTGCTTCCCCATCTATCCTGTAAAATGCTTTGACTATTTCAGATTCAGGCCAGTTTTTTTCAATTAAACTCTGCTTAATAACATCATCTCTAAAACCTCTTTTTCTTGCTTCAAGAATATAATCTATGTATTGTTGTAGTTCCATTTTTCACCTCTCTTTACATTCTAATTATAAACTAAAACATCCTGCATTGGAGTTTTATGTCCTAAATTAAGAGTAAGAGGGATTGGTATGTTTACTTCTTTATCCCCTTTTTTAAAAGAAATCATAAGTAAAAGGTAAGCATGATTTGTCTTATAATTTACAGACAGTTTAATGCTTTTTATGTCCTTTAAAATAGTTTTATTTATTCCTAAGTTTATACTCGCATCCATTATCTCTATACCGCAAATAAGATTATTATGATCTACATCCAGTATAAAATCTCCTATATCTAATGATGCTTTTACTTTTTCTCCGTTAGATATGAAAAGTATATCTTCTTCCAAGTCATAGTCTATTGTTTTAATTTGTTTTGCCATTTTCTATCACTATTCCAAGCACTTATAACTTTTAAACCTTTTGAGATATAAATATCAATTATCAAAACTAAAGAATATTTTCTGCTCATTTTGAACCATAATTTAAACCTATTCTCTTTTTTTCCTATCTCAATTTTCTCTAATTTATCTAATTGTGTCAAAAAACTTCTAATCATACTTTCATCAATTGGTCTATCTAAACTTCTTTTATAAAAATGACTGTCAAAAATAATTTTATCCTGATTTAATTCTTCAAGAAACTTCTTAACTTCGTTTAATTCCACTTGTCAAATAGAATATTCTTATTTATCTTCTTTGTGGTGATTTATTTTTCAGATTTATTTGCTAATCCCTGTGTTATGAATAATAATGAAATGAAAATTGTAAGGATAGAAGTTGCTCCCATAATGAAACCTGCTAATAAATAAGCAGACATTTTTTCTCCTTCTAATATCCTCGCTGTTTCACTAATATCTTGATTCATAAAAATATAATTAGCATCCTCAAACTGATTTTTAATAATTATAGCTGAAAGCACTATTCCCCCAATTCCAACTATCAATAAAATTATTCCCATTGCTAACTGCACTTTTCCTATTGTTTGTTTTTCCATTTTTATTTATTATCTTTTCCTCCTTTCATTTTATTTCTTCCCTGTCTTCGCACTTCCAACATAAACTTTCTGAACAGCAAAGCTTTTGTAAATTCCTTCAAGAATATCTGTTCCAGCATATCCAGCTAAAAGTGATAATCTATAATCAAAATTAAATATTAATCCTGTGAACACCCCAATAATCAAAGCAACTCCAACAGTTATAGCATAATATCCCCATAATATTTTTCTTCTCAAAGATAAAGCTTTCAACAACCCCACAACCCCTCTAGTTAAACCCCCGATTCCTCCTAAAAGTGCTGGATATAATATATTTGCAACTTGTTCTGTAACCATATCACCTCTTTTTCATCAAACCCCTCTTGTTTGGGTTCAACCTCTGTTTTATAGAGCATATTGGATTTTATAAATATATTTGTGTGGAGATTTATACAATTTTCTAGTTTAATTATTAGTTAACGATATTTTTACAGTTAGTTTAATGATAAATGTTGTATTCTAGATAACTTAAGGTTTGAGAAAGTTGTTATCATTGATTTAAAATGTCTTGTTCTACATTAAACTACTTACTGTTAATATTTGCAAAAGAATACGATATATTAATTAGTTAAAAACTAATTTAATCTTTTGATTAATTATCTCTTTAATTTTTGAATTATCTACTGCTCCAATTTTTTTATAGATTAGATTTTTATGCAATGTAAATATCATGTCAGCATATATGAAGGAATTAAAACGAATATCTCCAATACACGCTTCTTTAGGCAAAGTGATTTCGTATTTTTGAATATTTCTCCTTTTTGTAGTAATCTGACAAAGAACCGAATTTTCCCCTTCTAAAGAATTAATAACTAATGCAGGTCTTTTTTTAGTCTTAGTTAAATCACTAAATGGAAAATCTACCAAAACAATATCAAATTTTTTAAGATTCATTGTAAATATGCAAAGGCTTCTTCATCTTCTTTTGATGCCCATGATTCAGATAATAGCTTTTCATCCCCCAGAAATCTTGCATTTTCCCAATCTTCTTTATCTAATTGTTCAAGTTCTTCAACTCTCTTTTGTACACATTTTCTGACAAATTCACTCCATTTTATCTCAGAATACCTTCTCATCTTTTTGTGAATTTCATCATCTATTGACAGGGTTATATTGGTCATGTTTTATTAAGTGAGCTCACTTATTTAAATTTTTTGGTATTCTATTTTATATAAATGACTATTATTTTATCTTCTTATTTCCCAGACTTCTCTAATTTCGGCCCTTCACTCGTATCCAAGATAGTGTATCCTTTTGCAAGAATTTCATCTCTTATCTTATCTGCTTCTTGCCACTTCTTCTGCTTTCTGAATTCCTCTCTTTTTTTTAATAATTCCTGTAACTTATTGTCTATTTTGATTTCTTCTTTTTTTACTTTATCTAATTGTAATCCTAAAACTCTATCAAAATCCAAAAGTAAACTATATTTCTCTGAATTATTTACTTTATTATCTCCAAGCATATTCCACATAACAGCTAAAGCTTTTGGAGTATTCAAGTCATTGAAAACACTCTCTTTGAATTCTTCAAGATATTTTTTAGACTCAGAACTTAATTTATTTAATTCAATAACCTTAGTATTCTCTTCCTTTATTTCAATTATTTTATTCTTAAGTCTCTGCATTGAATTAGCAGCACTCTTAAGAATTTCCTCTCCAAAAATAAGTCTTTTTCTATATTGAACTCCTAAACATAAATACCTATAATCCATTGGTGTAAATCCTTTTTCCTTTATTGAATCTAAATTAATTACATTTCCTAAAGATTTACTCATTTTTTCTTGTTCACCTAAAACTAAAAATTCAGAATGCACCCAATAATTCACGAACTGCTTTCCGGTTGAAGATTCTGATTGTGCAATCTCATTTGTATGATGAATTGGAATATGATCAATTCCCCCTGTATG
>CAZNIA010000025.1:0-9639 GCA_964572995.1 Candidatus Woesearchaeota archaeon | reverse complement strand
TTAATCCTTCACGATCCATTGATTATTAAGGTGATGCTTTTATTTAATTGTTTTGAAAAGATTAAATTATCATTAATCACAATAATTCTTTTAAATAAAATAGATAGTTAACAAACATGAATAAAGGATTTGTTCTTCAAGAATGGATGGGTGAATTACCTTGGAAGCAACAGAGCGTTATACTTTCTTCTTTGAGGGGCCCAGATACTTCTAGACCTGGAAGTGTAAAAATTATTAATAGATGGTTAAGAGGCATAACACAGAATAATGCAGACCCTTCTACAGATTATATGAAAGACTTGCCTTTTCCTTCACTTGAAGATTTTCAGAGGGATTTGGAGTATTGTACTATGCACTATTATTGTCATTTAATGCATACCTTGGAAATAATTGGATATAATCATCCTAAAGAAGAGATAAGAGATATTGCAATTAGATATTATGCAGCCATGGTTGAATTTCAACATCTCAATCCAGAAACAAAAGAAGAATTGAATTCTAGACTTGAAGATAAAGTTTGAGAATAATTAAAAAGAGATAATTCTAATAACATTTATGGAAATAGGCGAAACACTTTATGTTAAGGATAGGGAGAAGTGGAGAGCATGGCTTTCTAAGAATGGAGGTAAGAAAAAAGAGATTTGGTTGATATATTACAATAAAGCTTCTGGGAAACAAAGAATACCTTACAGTGATGCTGTAGAAGAAGCATTATGTTATGGTTGGATTGATGGGATTATGAAGAGTATGGATAAAGAAAGATTTGTCCAGAGGTTCAGTCCAAGAAGAAAAGGAAGTGTCTTGTCTGAAATGAACAAGCAAAGAATAAGGATGATGATAAAGCAGAAAAAAATGACTCCTATGGGTTTGAAAGCTGTTCAACATGCATTTGATAAAGATAAAGACAAGAAAGAGAAATTCATTATTCCTTCAGAAATATTAACTGAATTAAAGAAAAATAAATTAGATTGGGAGAATTTTCAGAAGTTTCCTGAACATTATAAAAGAATAAGAATTGCATATATTGGTCATCATGGAGAAAGAAGCGAAGAAGAATTCAGGAAAAAATTAAATTATTTTATCAAGATGACTGAAAAGAACAAGAGATTTGGGATGATGAGATAGTTAAACTCTCAGATTAACTACTCTTTATTTTTCTTTTTATTCCTCTAAATGCAAAGAGGATAACTGCAGAGATTAAATAACCCCATATAAATATAAGAATAAAATGTAATATAATTACAAGATTTGATACTTTCTTGTATTCTGGAATGTTTAAATCAAATACAGAAAAAATGATGTTGCCAGAAGTAATGTTATACATCTCTAAAGTACAATCATAACTTTCCCTAGTAAAATAATATCTGCAGAATTTATTTGGGTTAATTGGAACTTCACAAGATACTGGAAAGAAAGGGTATATCTTAGAGATAGAAGAACTGATATAAAATACACCGCTTTCAGAAGCATCTAAATTATATTTCCTGTCCAAGTAAAAAATTTGGGATTGCAGTTCATTAGCTGTTTCTGTTAATAATCCCGTATTATTTTCTTCAGAATATTTTTCAATTAATTTTACTTGTTGAACTGAATAACAATAGGCTTCATCACCAAAATTCCCCAGTGAGAAATAAATATGGGTTTGGTATCCAAATAAAATTATTAAAAATATGGGTAGAATAAATTTTTTCCATTCTATCTCAAGAAAATCCTTATCTTCCTCTTTTTCTTTCATATTTTACATAATAAATTAAATTTAAATCTTCAAGCTTACAACTTTACTTACACCTTCATGCATTGAAATACCATAAAGGTTTGTTGCATTTGTAATGACTTCATCATTGTGGGTTATAACAATATATTGTCCCCTCTGCATGTATTTCCTTAAAAGTCCCCCTAAACGTTCTGAGTTTCTTTTATCTAATGCTGCATCTATTTCATCTAATATATAGAAACAGTAAGGATTAAGCTCTTGTATTGCAAATATTAATGATAGGGCTACCATTGTTTGTTCTCCCCCTGAAAGAGAGGTAACGTCAAAATATTTCCCATGTCCTGTTTTAACTAATATTCCTACTCCTCCTTCAAAAGGTTCTTTAGGGTTTTCTAATTCCAGAGAAACTTGTCCTTTAAGACTAATTTGTGCAAAATTTCTTGAGAATATTTCATTTAATTCTCCTAGTGTTTTAAGGAAAACTTTCTTTTTCTTGACATCAATATCGTGAATTATTTTCAATATACTTTCTTTTTCTTTGGTTATGCTATTTGCTTTTTCATTTACAGTGTCGTACTCTTTTTTTATCTCATCATAAACTTCAACTGAACGAAGATTTACTGGTCCTATTTGAGAGAAAGATTCTTGTACCTTGGTTAGTCTTTCAACTAAAGATTCTCTGGAACCCCCTATTAATTCCATATCTGGAAAATTAAGCATTTCCATTTCAAAATTTTCAATTTCTGCATCTATTCTTGCTTTGTCTATTTTTATATTGTTTATTTCCTGTTCTATATTATAGATAAAATTCTTTTTTATAAGCGAATCCTGCTCATCTTTTCTTATCTTTGCCTGAATTTCGTCTCTGTCTTTTATCATTGCCTGAAATTTTTGAACTAATTCTTCTTCCTGTCTCTTTTTCTTTTCAAGTATTTTCTCTTTTTCATTGAATTTCTTTTTGAATGTTTCAAATTCCTCTTTAATGTCTTCTTCTTCTCTTGAAAATTGTTTTAATGATATCTTCAAACGTTCATATTCTCTCTGCTTGAAGGAAATTTCTGAATTTACATTTTCTTTTGTTCTTAAGGATATTTCCTGGAGTTCAATTCTTGCAGTTTCATATTTTTGTTCAACATTAGAATTTTCTTCTAATTCTTTTTCAAGATTAATCTTTAATTTTTCTATCTCTGATAATTCTTTCTTTGAAATAATTATTTTATCATTAAGTGATTTTATTGCGTTTTTCTTTTCATTTATATTTAATATTTTTATTAAATCCATTTCTCTCTTAGAAACCTCTGATGTTAGCTTTTCTATTTCTTCTGAAAGCATTTCTTTTTTAATTCCTATTTGTGTAAGCTCCTTATCAGAATCTTCAAGTTCTTTTTTGAGTGAGCTTACTTTTGGAAATATTTCTTTGTGTATGCTTTCTATATGGTCTTTAGTTATTTTGCTTTTACATAAAGGACAAATATCCATCTTACCTATTGTCTCTGTTATCTTGTTTTGTTTTTCAATTTCTTTTTCACTTGAGAAAGATATTTTTTCTAATTCAATTTCCCGTTTATTTAATGTTTGAAGAAGTTCTCTTTTTTGAGATAATGAAGTTTTAAGCTCTTCAACTATCTCTTGGGAGGTTCTTTTATCAAATAATTGCCCCGAAAGTGATTCAATTTGTTTAACAAGGAAAGTAGATTCATTGTCATAGCTTTGAAGAGCAGATTTTTTATCCTCAAATTTTTCTCTTATTGATTTTAATTCTGATTTAAGCATGTAAAATCTTTTTCTTCTTTCTTCAAGCCTTTCAAGTTCAGACTTTTTGTTAACTATCTCTTTTTCTTTTTTAACTAAAGAAGGAGATTCATTTTGTAATTCTTTTAGTTCAAGTTCTTCTTTTCTTATTGATTCTTGAGTTTCAACTCTTTGCTTTGAGAGAGAAGATAATTTGTTTTCGCTATTCTCTATTTTAACTTTTAATCCTGCAATGTCTGCCCTTATTGAAGTTATTTCCTGGTTTAGTTTTTCTTGTTCTAAACCTGTTGACTCCTGTATCTTTTTATTTATTGAAAGTATTTTTTCTTCAGAATTCTTTATTCCTTCTGTTAATCTTGAAATTTCTTGTTTTACTTTTTCTATTTCTTTGTTTTTCTTTGCTATTGATTCTTGTATATTTTTAATCTGTGTTTTTCTTTTGTTTATATCTACATTTAATATGCTTGCCTTAAACTTTTTTATGTCTGCTTCTAACTTTTTGTATTTCAATGCTTGTTGTCTTTCTTTTTCAAGATTGTTTAAATAAGCTGTTCTTTCTCTTAATATAGAAAAAACTTCTTTTTGTTTTTCTTCTGTTTTATCAAGCTCTTTAAGTGATTTTTCTTTTCTTGACTCGTAAATGGATATCCCAGAAACTTCTTCTATTATTTTTCTTCTTTCTTCTGTGTGCATCCTTACAAAATTTTGTATTTCTCCTTGTAAGATGATATTGAAACCATTAGGGTCAACACCTGCTTGAGCAAGTAATGAAAGAACTTCTTGTCTTGTTTTTGTTTCATTGTTTATTTTATATATACTCTGTCCATTTAATCTTACAATTCTTTTTATTGAAACTTCTTCTGATTCTAATGAGAAAGTTTTATCTGAGTTATCAAAGACTATTTCAACAATTGCTTCTCTTGCAGGAGAAGCTGCCTTAGTTCCTAGAAAAATAAGGTTCCTTGCTTTAGCTGCACGCATTGATTTTATGCTTAATCTTCCTAAAACAAAACATAATGCATCTGAAATATTTGATTTACCTGAACCATTAGGTCCTAATATGACGTTTATACCAGAAGTGAATGGAATTTCTGTCTTTTTTGGAAAACTTTTGAAACCATGCATCACCAATTTTTTAATGTAAGCCATTGAAAAAAATAAGAAAGCTGGGTTTTTAAGTATTAATATAAGATAAAAAGTTATTGAAATTTAAAACAATTTTTTTTGAGTTAGTTTTTCTGATGCTTTTTTCCAAGTTTCCCAGGTTTTTCTGAATATACTTGCATCTTTTGGGTCGTCTGCATGCAATTCCAGAAAATGAATTGTAGCAGGGTCAGAAGTGTATCCTGAACCTATTTCAGAACCATATTCTTCTTTTAGTTTATCCATTTCTTTTTCACGTATTGATTTTGCAAGGATAGATGCTGCTGAAACTGCAATATGATTTTTATCTGCTTTATGCTCACAGACTATTTCAAGGTTAGATAGATTCTCTATTTTCATTTTCAATGCATCTGCCCATTTTTCTATTCCAACTGAAGGACAGTCAATAATTACTTTTATTTTTTTGAAACCTTTATTTATCTTGTTTATTATTTCTGCTATCTTGGCTGATTCAAGATGATTTAGATTTGTTCCAGAGTTTAAACTATCATCAATTTCCTTTGGATGGACTATTACTATTTCAAATGTCTCGGCTTTTTCTCTTATTATCTTTGCAAGGAACTCCCTCCTTTTAGGAGTTAATTCTTTGCTGTCTTTTATTTCCAATTTTTTGAATTCTTTTTCAGTTGCACTATCTATTAAACATCCAGCAATAATCATGGGACCTATAACCGGCCCTTTGCCTGCTTCATCAATTCCAAGAATAAAATCACCCATAATTTGGTTAGATAAAGAGTGTTTTTAAAAATTGTTGTTGTAAATAGTGTGAAATAACAAAACAAGTAATGAAATAATAAATTGATATTGCAAATAATAAATTAATTAATGAGAAAACAACAAAAATAGATTTAAAGAAGAAGATCTGAAACGTAATTTTCTTCTACAGGATATTCTGTTCCTACATTTACTTTTATAGGGATATTATATTCTTTTGAAAGCATATTTCCTATTTTAGCCATTTTTGAAAGATTTTTCCTTCCATTAACATTCAAAATCCAAGTAGTCTGCTCGTTTGCTCCTTTTTTCGAGTTGTTGAACCATAATGTTCCAAGGTATTCTGCTTTTGGAGTTTTATGATATGTTATTCCTAAAAATGTTTTTTTTATTGGTTCCTTGTCTTCTAAAATTCCAATAAAGCTTGAGAGAGGTGATTTAATTCTTACTTTTCCATGCCCTGCTATGTCAAATCCTTCTTGTTTTATTTTTTTTGAAACAGAATATGCTGGACCATTTACAAAATCCCAATTGAAATTTTGTTCAATTTTTTCTACTTCTGCTTCCAATACTTCTTCTAATTGTTTATCCATATTATTACAATTTTTTAGATGTTTTATAAACCTTTAGATAATCTTAATCAGCGTTATATTCGAAGAGTTTAAAAACGAGAAATATCTTTGAAATGAATAGCGGGGTAGAGCAGCCTGGAGTGCTCGTCGGGCCCATAACCCGGAGGTCGTGTGGTTCAAATCCCACCCCCGCTACTTTTAATTTTAAAATGAACAAATCAATAAAAATAATAATACATTTCTTAGTGTTTGTAGACTTGCTTTTTCTTTCAACTTTAAGTGAATTTTTCGCTATTTTATTTGTATTATATCTCGCATATCTTATTCTTTTAGGTGTTAAGTTATCAATAATGCATCTTGGAAAAATTATGCGAGGCGAGAATAAAAATAAAGTGGGGGATAAAACTAAAATTAAGAAATCAGCAAAGGATACTAAAATTTAAATATAAGTTGGTCTTTAGAAAAATATGGAAAGAGGTGTAAAAGTTTCTTTCATAATCTTATTTTTAGTTTTGCTTATTGAGAGTGTTGGTGCGTATGATAGTTTTTCTTTATTACAAGAAGATCAAGATTCAAAAAAGGCAGTTCTTATTTACAATATAAATCCTTTAGAAGCAATTAAAGATTATAATACTGTAATTCAACTGAATTATCTTGATGGAGATTTTTTGGATTTGGCTTTATATATAAAAAACTCCAAGATAACAAGAATTGTTTATTATCAACAAGAGAATTTACCTAAAGAATTACTTGATATTTTAAGAAATGAAGCAGGAATTAATCTTGTTAAAATAGCAGGAAGTGTGCCAATCAATAATCTTGAGAATAATGAGGGTGCTTCCAATGAAATTTTAATAACAGGAAAAGCAACTCAAGAACAAGAAAGTAGAAATTATTCTGCGTTTATTTTATTAAGTATTGGGCTTATTGTAACTTTAGCAATTATCTTGATTTTTATGCCTAAGAAAAAGAAAAGAAAGTAAAAGAAGAATATTAGTAACTACATACCTCAAATAACAACATTTTAATAACTACATACGTAATTGCTGCTCAAGCTTAGCTTATACGAACCTTTTTGTCCTGTTATTCTTTAAAAATCTTTGTGTCGTCGACGGTAACTTTAAATAGTTCAGACTTTGAGGTTAAATTACTTTAAATGAAAACTCTGGAGAATTCACATGAAAAGAAGAATGCCCACAATCGCACTTGCACAAATAAAATACAACCATACTGGCAGACATAATGTTGATAGAATAAAAAAATATATTGTTCTGGCTGCTGAAAAAAAGGCAGATATTGTATGTTTTCCTGAAACTTGCATAAATAAATCTCAAAAACTTCCTTTAAATCATAAATTAATAAAAGAGATTCAAGAAACTTGTAAAAATCATTCTATTTGGGCAATAATAACAGATAATTTTATTTCAAAAGGCACACATTACAAAATGGCTATTTTAATTGATAGAGAAGGAGAAATAAAAGGAAAATACAAGAAGATCCACCTTTATGGAGATGGAGTTAAAGAAAATGGGAAAAGGATTTTTGTTAAAGACACAGATTTTGGTAAGATTGGAATTGTTATTTGTTGGGATTTAGCTTTTCCAAAATTATTCAGAAAAATGAAAAAGGCTGGTGCAGAAATTGTTTTTTGCCCTTCTTATTGGGGATATGAGGCTAAAGCTCATAAAGAGAACCCAAAACACAATGAATTGAATTTATTGAAATCAATGTTGCTTTCAAGGGCCTTTGAAAATTTAAACTTTGTTTGTGTTTGTAATCCTTACAAAGAAGAATGGGATTTAATTGATTATTCTGCTATTGCTTCTCCGCATAAGATCCTTGCAGAATTGTATGATAAAGAAGGATTAGTTGTTTCAAAAGTTAATTTAAATGAAATAGAAAAATTTGCAAAACTTTATCCTGGAAAAAATCCTGAGGAAGAAAAGTGAATTGCGAATAAAATTGAAATTTTAAATGCTGCAAATTTTATTCTGTTTTTTCAGTTCTTAAAAACGTTTAAATAGTACTGCTATTAAATATCAGTACTTAAATAAACCATGGAGGTAAAAAATGGCCTTAATTCATGTAACAAATGAAAATTTCAAAGAAGAAGTCCTTGAATCAGAAATACCAGTAATAATTGACTTTTATGCAAACTGGTGTATGCCCTGTAAAATGATGGCTCCTGTCTTTGAATCCTTGAGTAAGGAATATGAAGGAAAAGTTAAGTTTATGAAACTAGACACTGAAAAATTTCCTGGTGCAGCTCAAAACTTTAATATACAAGGTATTCCTGCTTTAGTTTTAATAGACAAGCAAAAAGAGATAGGAAGGATAGTTGGATTTGCTTCACAAGAAGTATTAAAGAAAAAAATTGACAGTACAATCAGGAGATAAAATGGAACAAAAAGAATTATTTGATGTTTTGATTATAGGAGCTGGTGCTGCAGGGTTAACTGCAGCTATCTACTCCTCTAGGTATGCTTTAAATGTAGCTGTAGTAAGCAAAGATACTGGAGGTCTTGCTGCAACAGCACATAAGATTTGTAATTATCCCGGATTTGAGGAAATTTCTGGTTTTGAATTAATGCATAAGATAAGTGAACAAGCTAAAAAACTCGGGGTAAGAATATTCAATGAAGAAGTTCTTGAAATTAAAAAGAAAAAAGGAATATTTATTGTGAAAACATATAAAAATGAATATTCTTCTAAAAAAATTATCTTTTCTGGTGGTATGCAAAGAAGAAAATTGAATGTCCCAGGAGAAGAACAGCTTTATGGGAGAGGCGTAAGTTATTGTGCTACATGTGATGGTGCTTTTTTCAAGAACAAAATAGTTTCAGTTGTTGGAGGAAGTGATGCTGCATTAAGTGCTGCTTTACTTTTATCTGAATATGCTACAGAAGTTTATATTATCTATAGAAAGGATAATTTCTCAAGAGCTGAACCTGCATGGATAAAATTAGTTGAGTCTGAAAAGAAAATAAAGCCTTTGTTTAATGAAGAAGTTGTCGAAATATCAGGAAATGAAAAAGTTGAACTTTTAAAATTAAAATCAGGTAAAGAACTTGAAACAGACGGAATATTCATTGAAATTGGTTCTGAACCCAAGCTAGAGCTAATAAATAAACTTAAAGTCAAAACCGAAAAAGGATTTATCAAGGTAGATAAAAAACAGGAAACGAATATAAAAGGATTTTATGCTGCAGGAGATATAACAAACAATGAATTAAAACAAATAGTTACTGCTTCATCACAAGGAGCAATTGCAGCTTTTTCATGTTTTGAAAAATTAAAAATTGAGTCAAGTGAAAAATGATAAACTTTGCCTGTAAAAAAGTGGATTTAAATGAAGCTATTAGATGTAGTTTAAACTTAACTAAAGCAGAATTTAAAATATTAGATTTTTTTATGAAAAACTCTGCTAAGAGATTTGAAAGCAAGGAAATTGCTATAGAATTGGGATTAGAATTATCCACTGTTCAACGTTCAATGAAGAAGATGAATGAAAAAGGGATAATAAAACGTTCTCAAATAAATCTTGAAAAAGCGGGGTATACATACGCATATTGTTTGTGTGAAAAAAAAGATATAAAAGAAATAATTAAACAAACAGTCAATGGATGGATGGAAAGTTTTGAAAAAGAAATAGGTAGGTGGTAAAATGAAACTCTTCGTCTTTGGTTCTACAGGAGATTTAGTTAAAAGAAAAGTCCTTCCAGC
>CAZNIA010000024.1:0-11044 GCA_964572995.1 Candidatus Woesearchaeota archaeon | reverse complement strand
AATCTCGCCCGTTTGACCACTCCGGCATCCCCGCATATGAATTTTAGAAATTGAGCGTATAAAAAGGTTTAGATAAGTTAGAGATTTGTAAAAGGAGTATTGGAAAGTTTAATTATCAATGATACAATAATGGGGATATAATTTAAAATTAATAATATTCTTTTGTTTAATCAGATAATAAATTTAAGATAATTATTCTCTATAAAGCTAAAATTAATCCTGTTGTTTTTTCTTTTTAGAATCAGCTTCTTTTTGTTTTATTTTATCTTCAAGTTTGAGTTTTTCAATTAATTCTTTGTACCTGTTTCTTATTGTTACTTCAGTTATTCCTGCAATGTCTGCAACTTCTCTTTGAGTTTTCTTTTCATCATTCATTAAAGCAGCTACGTAAAGTGCTGCAGCTGCAATTCCAGCAGGGCCTCTTCCTGAGGTTAATTCAACATCTTCTGCTTGTTTAAGAACTTTAAGAGCATCATTCTGTGTTTTTGGGCTTAATTTAAGTACAGAAGAGAATCTTGAAACATAATCTTTTGGAGAAGATTGATTTACTTTTATTCCTAGTTTTCTTATAATAAATCTGTAAGTTCTTCCTATTTCTTTTCTTTCAACATCTGAAGCTGTTGCCATTTCATCTAGTGTTCTTGGGATATTGTAAGAACGGCAGGCAGCATAAAGACAAGCTGCAATTACAGATTCCATTGAACGTCCTCTTACTAATCCTCTTTGAAGAACATAATTATAGATTCTTGAAGCTTCATCTCTTACAACATTTGGAAGATTCAAATAAGATGCAATAACTCTTAATTCAGCCATAGCGAGTCTTAGATTTCTTTCAATTGAAGTTGAAACTCTTTCTTGCCACTTTTTCAATCTTAAGAATTTTCTTGTTTGTTTTGGTTCAAGTCTGTATATATCAGAAATCTCTCCTACATTTGTTGTAAGTCCTTTATCAAATTTTTGTATTGAGATTGGTGCTCCACCTCTTCCTTTTTTTTCACTTTTGTCGAACTTACCTGATAGATCCATTCCTGTATCTACCATTTTTTCTTCAACAACTAATCCGCAATCATTACAAATTATTTCTCCAAGGTGAGAATCATATGTTAGGTTGATGCTTCCGCATTCAGGACACTTTCTTATTCCAGCCATAATTATTTTTACTATTTTCCAGGTTTAATAATAGGGTTTATAAAGTTTTCCCATTTATAAAGCTTTCGGTTATTTTACAAGGAAATTTTAAAAGGGTTTTTAAGTTTTTCTTTTTAAGATATAAATATTTTATTCAACTAATACGCCATTAATCATTCCTTCTTGAGAAGGTCTGTTTGTTATTCTCGCTTTTCCTAAATCTGTTTGAACTATTGTTCCTTTAGTAAGAATATTTTGTCTAGCTAAGAATTTGTTTGAAGGAGTTTCAAGAACATTTTTTATTTCAGCTTTTTTTGATTTTTTACCTTTTTCTTGAATATTCACGAATTTTCCTTTCAATAAATAATTTTTTCTGTTTCCGCCTCTTGTTCTTTTGGTTTTTCTTTTTTCATCTGCAGCTAATTTTACTGTTCTTTTTTGTCCAGGTAAAGAATATCTTTTCTTTTTCATTCTTTTTATATATCTTCCACCAGTGATCTTTCTTCCGAGTTTCATACTATGATAAGTTGATTTTTTGTTTATAAATCTTTTTATAAAAATTTATTGTTTGAAATATAAGAAAAGTTTAAAAACGATTTCGTTATATTCTGAATATGGCTAATGGAATTGAAAGACCTTTGGATTTATTGAATACATCTAAAGGTAAAGAAGTCTTAGTACATTTGAAGGGAGAGAAGTACTTTGTTGGTACTTTGTTGGCTTTTGACATCCACATTAATCTAGTTTTAGATAATGTGAAAGAAATGCATGATGGAGAAGTCAAAAAAAGTTTGGGATTGACTTTCCTTAGAGGAGATACAATCATCTACATTTCTCCTGCTTCAACTGCACTAAAAAAGGATTAAATCCTACTTCAAATATTAAGCGTTGATTTATTTTTCGCTGGGCGTTTTCTCGGCGTATTAAATTTAGCGTGAGCTTTGTATTTTTTGTCTTTTTTATTTTATTGATAATTATTTAAAGTGTTTTTTGTATATACATTAATGGCATCAAAGATAAAAATAACTTTTTTAGGAACTTCTGCACAGATACCTAGTGCTAAAAGGAACCATACTGCAATCTTACTTACATACAATGATGAAAATATACTTGTAGATTGTGGAGAGGGAACTCAGAGACAGTTTAGAAAAGCTCAATTGAATCCTTGTAAGATCACTAAAATATTAATTACTCATATTCATGGAGATCACACTTTTGGATTACCGGGTTTATTGTCTACATTGAATTTTAGCGGGTATAATAAAGAGCTTCATATTTATGGGCCAAAAGGGACAAAAAAGTTTTTAGATGAATTCCTAGGCATTTCTGAAGTAAAAAGAAACTTTAATATAAAAATACAAGAAATTTCTGGAAAATTTTATGAGAATGAGGATTTTTATTTGGAATCTGGGAGTATGCAACATGGAATACCTACAAATGCATATAATTTTGTTGTTAAATCCAAATCAAGAATAGATAAATCGAAGTTAAAGAAATATAAAATTCCTGAAGGTCCATTACTGAAGAATCTTAAACAAGGAAAAGATATTGTTTACGAGGGTAAAAAGTATAAATTCAAGGATTTAACTTATACTGAAGAAGGAAAGAAAATTTCTTTTGTTTTAGATACTGTTTTTAATAATACTATTGCAAAATTTGTAGGAGATGCTGATTTATTGATTTGTGATGCAAGTTTTAGTTCAGAAAATGCTAAAGAAGCAAAAGAACATATGCATTTAACAGCAAAACAGGATGGACAGATAGCAAAATCTGCTAAAGTTAAGAAATTGATTTTAACTCATATTTCTCAAAGGTATGACAATAAACTTGACGAATTACTTAAGGATGCAAAGAGTGTTTTCAAGAATGTTGTTATTGCAGAAGATTTCAATGAATTTGAGATTTAATTTTTCTAAAACAAAACCTTTTAAATAGTTCATGGGATAATTAAGTATATGCCCGGGTAGCTCAGCCTGGATAGAGCGACTGCCTTCTAAGTAGTAGGTCGCAGGTTCAAATCCTGTCTCGGGCATAAACCTTTTAGGTTTTCCGCACGGGTGGCACAACGGTACTGCGTTCGCCTGCAGAGCGAATTTTCGTGGGTTCGACTCCCACCCCGTGCTTGATATTTTGAATTTTTTTAGTAGTTGTTAATAAAACTTATAAAGTGTTTTGTAGTTGTTAATTTTAGATGGCTTATATTGTTAAACAAAAGATTAATGGCAAAGAGTATTTTTATTTAAGGAAGAGTGTGAGAAAAGGAAATAAAGTTACAAGCCAGCATGTTGCATATCTAGGCAGCAATAAAGAAGAAGCAGATAAAAAATATGCAGAAATAATTAAAAATCTTGATTTAAATAAAACTGAGATTAAAATGGAAGAAAAAGAAAGCAGTGAAAAAAAAGATTCTGTTGAAGTTGAAAGTAAACTTGTACAGAAAAAAATTTCAATAGATGAGCTTGCAAAATTCTGCAAAGAAAAAGGATTTATTTTCAGGTCAAGTGATATTTATGGAGGATATGCTGGTTTTTGGGATTATGGTCCTTTAGGTGTTGAACTGTTTAATAATATTAAAAGAGATTGGTGGAATTTTTTTGTGAGTAAAAGAGATAATATGGTTGGAATGGAAGCAAGTGTAATCTCCCATCCCAGAACCTGGAAAGCTTCAGGGCATATTGCTAATTTCAATGATGTTGCTGTTGTGTGTAAAAAATGTAAAACCGCAACTAAAATAGATAAGAGTGAAGTTGGAAAAGTTCATTGTAAATGTGGAGGAGAATTTGAGATTAAAGGAGAGTTTAGCTTGATGTTTAAAACTAAAGTTGGAGCATTAGATGCATCTGATGCATATTTGAGAGGAGAGACTGCTCAAGGAATGTTTTTGAATTTCAAATTAATAAACCAGACTTCAAGAATGCAATTGCCTTTTGGGATTGCTCAAATAGGAAGATGTTTCAGGAATGAAATTGCTCCAAGAGATTTTTTATTTAGAAGCAGAGAATTTAATATTGCTGAATTTGAATTTTTTATTAATCCTGAAGAGAAAACATGTAATGATTTAGATGAAAATCAGTTAGGAGTTCAGTTGAAACTTTTAGATGCTGAAACTCAAACTGCTGGTAAAGAAGATTTAAAAGAAACAACTATTGGGCAGATGTTAAGTGAAAAAAGAATGGAAGAATGGCATGCTTATTGGTTAGCTGAACAAATTAAATGGTATCATTCTTTGAATTTATTTGAAATAAAAATAAGGGAGCATATGAAAGATGAATTAAGTCATTATTCTTCTGCAACTTTTGATATTGATTATGAATATCCTTTTGGAAGTGTGGAGCTGGGGGGAAACGCGAATAGAGGACAATATGATTTAACTCAACACTCAAAAGAAAGTGGAGAGAGTATGGAAGTTTTTGATGAGAAATATAAAAATAAAATAATTCCTAAAGTTATTGAACCTACATTTGGGGTTGAAAGAGTTTTTTTAGCATTATTAACTAAAGCATATTCTGATGATGAAAGGGGAAATATTACTTTGAATTTACCTGCGAGAATTGCTCCTGTTAAGGCAGCTGTATTTCCTTTAGTTAAAAGAGAGGATTTTGAGAAAATTGCAGATAGTATTGTTAAAGATTTAAGAGAAGAATTTAATATTGCATATGATAAATCAGGAAGTATTGGAAGAAGATATGCTAGAAATGATGAGATTGGGACTCCGTTTTGCATAACTATAGACGATGATTCTTTGAAAAATAAGGATGTCACAATAAGAGATAGGAATTCTAGAGTCCAGAAAAGAGTTAAAATTGAAAAATTAAGAGAAACTTTAAGAAATTTGATTAATGAGAAGATTGTTTTTCGAGAAATATAATTTAAAAATATAAGGAAAAAGTTTATTAAATCAAATTCTTTGTTTTTTGTATAAAAGAGGAGTGATTATGGTGAAAATAGCAATTAATGGTTTAGGAAGAATTGGAAGAGCTTTTTTGAAAATTGCATTAGATAAAGGAATTAATGTTGTTGCTGTTAATGATTTATCGGGTGTGGATTCTATTGCTTATCTTATGAAATATGATTCTGTTTATGGAAATTATACTGGAAAGATTGAGAAAGGAGCTGATTTCATTAAAATAAATAGAAAGAAAATCATGCTTTTCTCTGAGAAACAACCTGAAAATCTTCCTTGGGCTGAATTAGGAGTTGATATTGTTGTTGAATGTACAGGCGCATTTACAGATAGAGATGGAGCAACTAAACATCTTTGGGCAGGTGCAAAGAAAGTTTTAATTTCTGCTCCAGGTAAAAATCCGGATATAACAATAGTTTTAGGGGTTAATGAAAAAGATTTGAAAAAAGAACATAAGATAATTTCAATGGCTTCATGTACTACAAATTGTTTGGCTCCTATAGTTAAAGTTCTTAATGATAATTTCAAAGTTCAGTCAGGATATATGACTACAATTCATGCATATACAAATGATCAGGAAATTTTAGATATTCCTCATAAGAAATTCAGAAGAGGAAGAGCAGGAGCAATAAATTTAATCCCTACAAGTTCTGGTGCTTCAAGTTCTGTCGGAGAGGTTATACCTGAATTGAAAGGGAAATTAGATGGATTAGCTATAAGAGCACCTGTTCCATGTGGAAGCATAACAGATTTTGTAGCAGTTTTAGAGAGAGCAGTTACAAAAGAAGAAGTTAATGCAGCATTGAAGAATGCTGCTGAAAAACAAATGAAAGGAATCTTGGAATATTCAGAAGATGAATTGGTTTCTTCTGATGTAATAAAGAATCCAAACTCTTCTATAGTTGATTCTATTTTAACTCAAACTAATGGAAATTTAGTGAAAGTACTTTCATGGTATGATAATGAGTATGGATATTCCAATAGATTAGTTGAGATGATTAAGCTTTTGAAATAAGAAATAAATTTTATAAAATAAATAAAAATATGAAGACTTTAAATGATTTTGATTTTAAAGGTAAAGTTGTTTTATTGAGGTCTGATTTGAATTCTGATGTTCAGAATAAAAAATTATTGAAATCTGAGAGAATAAGTGAAGCAGCAATAACAATAAAAGAATTAAAGAAGAAAAAAGCAAGAGTTGTTATATTAGCTCATCAGGGAAGACCTGGAGATGAAGATTTTATTTCTTTGAAACAACATTGTAAACAGTTGAACAAGCATGTGAAAGTTAAATTTGTTGAAGATATTATTGGAGAGAAAGCTGAGAATGAAATAAAAAGATTGAAAGATGGAGAGGCAATACTTTTAGAGAATGTTAGAAATTTAAAAGAAGAATTTGATTTAAATTCCAATAAATTAACTGATTTTTTTTCAAGGAATTGTGAAATTTATGTGAATGATGCATTTTCTGTTTGCCATAGGGCCCAGACTTCAATACTTCTTCCTAAATATATCCAGAAAAGTTGTGCTGGAAGAATATTGGAAAGAGAAGTCAATGCTCTTAAGAAATTGAAATTAGATGGAACTCTTTATATTCTTGGAGGAGCAAAACCAGAAGATAATATCAAGTTATTAGGGAAAAATAAAGTATTGAGTTGTGGGTTATTTGGACAGGTGTGTTTGATGAATAAAGGTAAAAAATTAGGTGAGCAGGAAAATTATCTTAAGAACAGGAAAATATTTATTGAAATAGATAAGAATAAATTGAAAAATGTTGAGACTCCTTCTGATTTTGCTGTGAATATTAATGGAAAGAGAAAAGAAATCCCTGTTGAAGAATTTCCAAATGAGAATGAAATATTTGATATAGGAGAGGCTACTCAGAAGAAATATATTGCAGAAATAAAAAAAGCTAAGGCAATTTATATGAAAGGACCTGCTGGAGATTGTAGTAAGAAACAATTTTCTAATGGAACTTTTGCAATCTTAAAAGCAGTTGCAGGAAGTAAGGCTTTTTCTGTTATAGGTGGAGGACATTTAAGTGATGCTATTAAGGCTTCTAAAGTAAATGTAAAGAAATTTGGACATATTAGTTTAAGTGGGGGAGCATTGCTTAATTATATTGCAGGTGAAAAATTACCTGGATTAGAAGTTTTAAAGTAAATAGAAATAAATTAATGCAGATTATGGTTAAAATATAATATGAAAATAATTGAAGTTAAGAATTACAAAGAATTATCAAGAATTGCATCTGATATTATTGTTGAAGAGATAAATAAAAAACCTAAAATTGTAATTGGATTTGCAACAGGAAAAACTCCTAAGAAAACTTATAAAAATTTAGTTAAGGCATATAAAAACAAGAAAGTTGATTTTTCCAAAATAACTGCTTTGGATGCTGATGAATTTTATTTGATTAAAAAAGAAAACAAAAAAAGCTATTATCATTATTTGTTTGTAAATTTATTTAATAAAGTAAATGTGAACAAAAAAAATATTTTTCTTTTAAACGGAAATACTAAAGATCCTGAAAAAGAATGTGCAGGATATGAAAAGAGGATAAAAGAAAATCCTGTAGATTTACAGCTATTGGGTATTGGAGAGAATGGACATATTGGGTTTAATGAGCCTGGAAGTTCAAGAAATTCCAAAACAAGAGTTGTAGGTTTAACCCATATTAAAGGAACAGGGATTACAATGGGTATTGGGACTATAATGAAAGCAAAGAAAGTAATTTTATTAGCTTCTGGAAAGAAAAAGGCAAAAGCAGTTTGGGGATTAGTTAAAGGAAAAATAACAGAAGAGGTTCCTGCTAGTTTCTTGAGAGAACATAAAGATTTTATTTTAATTATAGATAAAAAGGCTGGGTCTTTGTTGTAGGATTTTTGTTATTGGATAGGTTTTATTTAATTAATTGATTAAGATTATGTTTAATAGTTTTGATGATAATTGTTGGATAATTAATAATATTTTAGATATTTTACTGATAATTTAATGTCAAGGGAGTTTTTTAGATACATGTTCTAAATATTTAAAAACTATCGAGGACATATTATTTTGTAGGTGTAAAAAATGAAAAAAGAGGCAAATTTACTGATAACTCCAGAAATGATTAAACCTTCTTCCAAGTATTTGAAGGTTATAGGAACTATAAATCCTGCAGCAGTTAGATCAAGAGATGGAAAAGTTGTTATGTATGTTAGAGTAATAGAGCAGATCAAGAAATTAGAAGATAAAAGTTATTTTTATTCTCCAAGAATGTCTGGGGAAAATAAATATGAAGTTAAAATAGACAGGTTTTCTAAAAAAATTGTTGAAAATGGTTCTGATTTTGATATTATATTTAAGGACGGAACAAAAAGACTTACATTTATTTCTCATTTAAGGAGAGTTGTTTTAGATGAGAGTGGAATGAAGATAATTTCTATTGATAAAAAACCAAGTTTTTATGGAACAGTTCATGATGCAGAATTAGGAGTAGAAGACCCAAGAATAATTGAAGTAGAAGGAAGATATGTTATGACTTATGTGAGCTTATCTAGAAAAGAAAATATTTCAACTTCAATTGCATTTTCAGAGGATTTAATTAATTGGGAGAGAAAAGGAATAATTTTTGGAGAGCAAGATAAAGATGTTGTTATTTTTCCAGAAAAAATCAAAGGATGGTATATTGCATTTGATAGGCCTGAAGGGAATTTTCAATTTACTCCTCCCCATATTTGGGTTGCGCAATCAGATGATTTGCTTTGTTGGGGTAAATTAAAATCAATTAGTGTTTTTAAGAAAGGAGAAAAAGATTATGGGAGGATTGGACCAGGGTGTCCTCCAATTAAAACAAAAGATGGGTGGCTTTTGATTTATCATACTGTTCAAGAAGAGAAAGATAAATCTTTTACTTATTCTGCTTCTGCTGCTTTATTTGATTTAAATGATCCAAAAAAACTAATTTCAAATTCTGAGTCAATTATATTGCCAAATATGGATTATGAATTGAAATTATATCAAAACAAGAGGATAGTTTTCCCAACAGGAATTGTAGTTGATAAAAATGGTAGAGATTTACTTGTTTATTCTGGTGGAGGAGATGTTGTTACCAGTGTAAGGAAGATATCTATTGACAAGATAATGAAAGCTCTTAAAAAAGTAAAATGAATGAAAAATTGAATTTAGCATATAAAAAAGCAATTGAGACTGTTAATAAGTGTTCCACTAAACAGGGGCTTTTTGCTTCTGCAGGGAAAAGAGCTTACAGAGGAGTTTGGTCAAGAGACAGTATGATTACTTTGATAACTGCAAGCTGTACTTCTTTGGATTCTAAAAAAATACAAGAGACTTTCAAGAGAAGTTTGATTACCTTAGCAAAACATCAGAGTAAATTAGGACAAATACCTAATGCGGTTTATGGATTTAATACAAAAAAAATTCATGTTGATTTTCAGTCTATTGATTCAAGTTTATGGTTTGTTTTAGGAGAATATTATTATAAACAAGCTTATGGAAATGAATTATTTGTTAAGCATAAAGAAGAAATAAAGAAAGCTTTGACTTGGCTTAGTTATCAGGACATGGAAGAAGATGGACTTTTAGAACAATTACCCACAACAGATTGGCAGGATGCATTTCCTCATAGATATGGGCATACAATAAACACCCAGGCATTGTATTATCAAGTATTATCTTTTGTTAAAGATAAGAAGAAACAGAAACAGATTGAAGTTAATATTGAAAATAAAAAAAAGAAAGGATTATGGAATGGAGATTTTTATTATTCTTATAGATGGAAGAATCATAATAAATATAAAGAGATTGGAGAGTGGTTTGATAGTTTAGGAAATCTTTTAGCAATTGTTTTTGGTTTAGCTGATGAAGAGAAATCCAAGAGTATATTGAATTATATTTCTGATAAAAAAATAAATGAACCTTATCCTGTTAAAGCTATTTACCCTCCTATAGAAAAAGGAAGTAAATATTGGCAAGATTATTATTTGGATTGCAGAGCAGGAACCCCGAACGAATATCTGAATGGAGGTATTTGGACATTTATTGGAGGATTTTATGTTTTGGCTTTAATTAAAGTTAAAAGATTCAAAGAAGCTGAAGAAGAATTAATGAAATTAGCTGAAGCAAATATTAAAGGGAATTACCCTGAATGGATTAATCCATTAACTAAAAGAATGTATGGAAAATATCAAGCATGGAGTGCAGGAGCATACATTGCAGCTTATGAATCACTTAAAGCTAAGAAGGTTTTGATTTAGAATTACTCTTTTAATTCCTGGGTTTCTTGTTCATCAATCTCTTCTTCCCCACCTAAATCAAATTCTTCTTTTATTATGTCCAGCATTTTCTTTGCTATAACATTATAATCAAAATTAGCAACAGCATGTTCTCTGCCTGCTTTTCCCATTTCTTGTCTTAGATTTTTGTCTTTCAAGAGCATTAAAGTGTATCGTGTTAAATCTTCAATATTAGCTCTGTAACCGAAAGTTTTTGGTGTTGTGAATTTCATTTTGCTTTGTTCATTGAAACCCATATGAGGATAAACCCATTCTTCTGTGAGTTTTATTTCTTCTGCAACTCCTGCTAATAATCCTGTTTTTCCATGAACTATTGTTTCTGCAGGGCCTCCAACATTTATTGAAATAACAGGTTTACCGCAAGCCATTGCTTCAACTTGTATCATTCCAAATCCTTCAATTCTTGAAGGTGCAGCATAAATATCACAGGCATTAAGCATATCTGCACAAAATTCAGGCGAGAAAGTGTCATCTAAAAATATTATTTTATCTCGTATATCTAATTCTTCTGCTAGTGCTTCTTCAAATTCATGCCATTTTTCTGCACAATCACTTGGCCAAGATTTACAAACATAAACCCAATCTTGAAATTCTTTGTTGATTTCAGCTAAGGCTTTCATCATTTCCTGAGCTCCTTTAGATGTAACATCTCCCCCCATAGTGAATATCATTGTTTCATGGTCTTTTACCCCTAAAAGTCTTCTTAATCTAAGAT
>CAZNIA010000023.1:0-11246 GCA_964572995.1 Candidatus Woesearchaeota archaeon | reverse complement strand
TTACCTGTTTTAAAAAATCTTTGAAGCATCTTAGCTTGTTCAGGATTTTTAGCTTCTTGAATATCTTTTTTTAAATCATTCAGCATTTTTAATCATCTCTATAAAAAACTCTTTTGGTTTTTTCTCTTTATAATATCTATAATAATCAGGTTTTAAATTTATTTTGTAGATTAATCTTTCTTTGATTATTACTTTATCTTTATCTGTTGCTTTCCAATCATTGATTAGTTTTTTATCAAATATACTCAGATCCATATTCATATTACTTGAAAAACCTCTTTTTTTCATTTCTTCTTTTATTATTAAAAACCTCTTATCAAGATATTTTAGTTTATTCTTAAAAAACAGAATGTGCCCAGGCCCAAGCTTGTAATTCTCGGGAATTTTTTTTATTTCTAATATCGGATTTTTCTTTACATATCCTAATAACATCAAGGTTTCATTATACTCTGCTATTAAATGTTGATCTGCAAGATATTTTGGATTAATTATATTTATTCTTACCATTTTATTATCAACAGTTATTAAGAATTGTTCTTTAACTTTATTTCTGAAGTGCTACTCTAACAGGTTTAGCTGCTTTCTTTGGTTTTTCAGTCTGATGCTTTGACTCTTTTGCTTTATCTTTTTGGAATTTTTGGGTTGCTTCCACTGTTGCTTTTTCTTTTTCAACTGCTTCTTTTTTATCATCTAAACCATCTTTATTTTTATCTTTGTCTTCAACTGGTTTTTGTAGATTCTCTTTCATCTTTTGCATCATACCCTTTTTATTTTCCATGCTTTCAAGAGCAGATTTTTTCATTTTCTCTTCTCTTAATTTCTTGAATTTAAGGTTATTTGGATAATCTACAAGTTGAACAACAACATTCTCCCCTTCTCTTATTGCCTTTACTTTTATTTTAGGAGGGTGTTTTCTTATTCCCTTTGCCCATAAAAATTGATTTAAGTCCTTGTCTATTTTTATCTTATTCAGATTTCTATTTTCAACTTTCATGTGTTTAGCTAAAAATTCTTTTATTGTTTTTATTGCCTTAGGAGTTTTTTTGTATCTCGCAACAACTCTACTTTTCTCCCTTAATGGGATAACATATTCTCTTTCAAGTTTATTCTCTGATTTTTTATTTGCCATTTTAATTTGATGCTATATCCTCTAATAAGTTTAAATTATCATTTTTTATTTCTTGTAATATTAATCTCCACTCGCTTTGAAACATGAATTTTACAGCATTCATTTTAAGATGATCTTCATCTGGATTATTTATGTATATATTTATCTTGTGCTGATCTTTTCTATAATTAGCATGCACAACCGCTCTCCCTTGAGGACCTTTATAGATTATTGTTTCTTTATAATCCTTGTATCCAGGAGTGTTCTCCATGAATTCCTTTTGTGTTAAAGAAGGTTTATTTATTCTCTCCCAGTTATATGATGTAAAATTAAAATCACTGAAATCAGGTTTACCATTTACCAAGAATACCCCCATCTCTTTTCTTTGTACTTTATCTGGAGTTGATTCTATTTCTGAAAGATTTCCTTCTATACTTCTATTGCTATAAATAGAATGTCTTTTGTATCTTGGATTTTCGTTTATCATTTTAACCGAAATGTGATTTTCTCCTTTTTCCTGGTTTAATATGAAGTTTAGTTCTTCTCCATGATCTTTTTCTGTTTGTCATTATCGATGGATGTACTCTTTTTCCTGTGCCATATTTTTTAATAACTGCCCAGACAGGAGCCCATTTAGTCTGACGACCTTTCTTTGCAAGTGTTCTTTTTTTATTTTTATTTTTAATAGGCATTTTATTTCACTCCTTCCAAGAATTTCTTTCCTTTATCAGTTAATATTCTACCTGGTTTTTTGCTTCTAACTCCTCTAACTGACTTTTGAATCTCTGTGAAACCAGCTTTATCTGATTGTTGTAGAATTGTTCTTATTATTTTACCTGAACCTTTAGAAAATTTTTCAGGTTTAAATCCTCTGTTGTTTTTTGAACCATATTTTGTTCTTAATCTTTGAACTCCTACTGAACCTTTTTTGTAAATATTTCTAAGAACAGATGCAGCTCTTTTATGCCAGAAATCATCGTCTTCTATTGGTCTTTCTTTCCCTGCACCAGATTTCACGAATTTTGCCCATTCTGGTTCCTGGAATTCAGGAACTTTCTTTAAAGCTTCAGCTAATTTTAGGTTGTATTCTTGAGCACGTATATCATACACTGAATTTTCCATTTTAGTTTTTCTGCTATTTTATTAGGCTTGCCTTCGCTTGGATTTATACGAGCGAGACCGAAATTTATCTAGGTCTACGGCAATAGATTAACTCTTTGAGTTATTTACCTAGAAATTATGATTAAAGAGGGTTTATAAATCATTTGGTTGAGTTACTTTATTTTTCTTCAGAATTCTCTTTTAGATCTTCTCTCATATCTCTTCTCCACTTCTTAACAACAATAGTATATCCAATTATCCTTGATGTATAATGATTTCCAAGTTCCTTTATTATTTTTTCATTTATTTCCTTTAATTCTTCTCTGTCTCTGCAACAGCTTCTTAACACAGAAATCTTGACATTTTTTGTACTATCAAAGTGATGTTTAAGATTACATATGAATTGCTCTGTAATCCCATTTTTTCCTAATTGTATTTGTCTTATTGTAGGCATGTTTATTCCTCGTTTTTATTTTTTTTGAATATACTCTTCTATTTCTCTCTTTTTTACTTTAATTACCTTTGGTTTTTTGTTTAATCCCCAAGTTCCGCTTTTCATTGAATTTTCTTTGTAAACTTCTTTTCCTGTAAACTGATGAACATTTACATCTGAATGATTATCTCTCCAGTCTTGGCTTTTAGAAGCACAAATTATAGCAGCTATTTTAATCTCTTGTTTTGTTGTTCTTGGCTTTATTTTATCTATCACACAGAAAGGGCTTCCTGGTTTTGCAGTATGAAAAATTATATTTGCATTTCCTTTATACTTTTCAACAAGTTCATCATTGTTTTCAGAATTTTTTCCTAAAAATATTTTTGTTCCTGAATCCAAAATAATTTCTCTAGGTTTCATATTTTAATTAAAGAGAGAATGTTTAAAAAATCTATTGATTACTTTATTTGATGGCTAATAAGAGTTTTTATGAGGTTTTAAATACAAATTCTCACACAAAAGAATCTCTTCATAATCTGTATTTCAAGATGGACACTTATGGTCCTATATATAGCATTAACTTTGGAGAGAAATATTCTGATCCAAAGCAAGCTATAGAAAATGATGATTTTATAATTGAAATGAAAACACCTGTAATTAAAGAAATAATCGATAAAGAAATAAAGAAAAAAATACTTTCAAGATTAATCTATCATGAGAAAGGTTTCTAATTCTGGTTTTATTTTTTATTTGTCAACCAATCATTAACTATTTTTATGCATTTTTTTTGGTTTGGCCAGGTTAGCATCTTTTGAGCTTCTTGAAAAGAAACCCATTTATATCCATTATGTTCAACTGGATCTAATTTTAATTTTCCATCTCCCTTTTCAATTTGTACAGCAAAAAGATGATATGTTTGCCCTATTTTATCCGGCCTATCCCATATTTTTCTAAGATAAAGATAAATTCCATTTTCTTTAAATCGTTTTACTTTCAATACTTTTAATCCTGTTTCTTCACTTACTTCTCTTCTTGCAGCAGTCTTCTTTGTTTCAAATTTTTCAATTTTCCCTTTTGGGAATTCCCACCCTTTCCAATGTTTTTTTCTTTTCAAAATTATATACTCAATATTTTTTTCAGGAGTTATATAATAAGTTACTGCGAATACTGCTCTTCTGTATTTATCTTTCTCTTTTTTATTCTGTCTTTTTAGATTTTTCATCTTTCTCCTCTTCTTTTTCTTTAAGAACTCTGGAAATTAGCATCATTCCTAAAACACATATCACTGTTACAATTAATGCTCCGACAACTGTCCCACCTAGAGTAGCATTATTAGAGACTTTATTTACAAGTTCTGTTACAACATCCTTCCAAACAAGAGCAATCAAAAAACCAAATGCAGCAAGTATAGCAGTATTCATTTCTTTTTTGAATTCTTTTTTAAAAGTCTTTACACCTTTTTTTGCTTTTTCTTTTATTTTTTCTGCTTTTATTTTTTCAAGTTCAAGTATCTGTGCTTTTGTTAATTTTTTTATCATTTATTTTTCTCTTTTTATTTATTTTATATTGGTAAAAAAGGTTTATAAATCTTATTCTATTGTAATAGAGCGATGATACCCCAACTTAACTTTAATACAAAGAAGATAATTCAAGAAATTCAATCTACCAAAGAGAAATATAAAATACTACCTAAAGATAATTTGCTGCAAGTAAATAAAATTTATCTTAATAAGAAAGGAAGACCTTTTTATGCGAATTTACCTAAGGAGATAAGAATCTCTCCAGAAGCAGTAGGGTTAATTGTTGGAGAAGGGTATTTAGGGGGCAGATCTTTTGTATTTGCAAACTCAAATGAGAATGCAATAGATTTAGTCTTAAATTTTTTAAGACAATTTAAAACCCCTCTTAGAATATATTTAGAGATTTCAACAAAGAACGTATCAAAAAATTTTATAAAGAAATCTCAAAGTTTTTGGGAGAGTCATTTGAATATAAAATTAGATAGAATAAGAGAAAGAGAAGAATTTAAGAATATAACCAAAAATGGGACAATTCATGTCTGTTTAAATGGAAAGATACTTTGCCAGGTGATAGAGAAAATAATACTTTTATCTAAGAAAAAAATAGAGAAGAGTAGGATTTTGTCCATTGATTATCTAAAGGGGATTATTGCTGCCGAGGGAAATATTAATGTAAAGAAAACGACAAATTGTCTTTATATGGTTAGAATAAGTGCAAGTAAACCCGAAGAAAGAGAACATTATAAGAGATGTTTAAATAAGATAGGGATTAATGTATCTTGTAATGATATGCCTACAATTTCCCCAGAAGAGGGAATAAATAGAGGATGGAAGACTACAAGAGGAAGAGCAGGAGCAGTTATAATCTCAAGATGGGAGAACTTTGTTAAAATATTTGAATTTAATTTATTGGAAATTAATAAAGATAAAGAAGAAAAATTTATGCAATCTTTTAATAATAATAAGTTTACTAAACAGTTTTTAGATTTTAAGTATTTTATAAATAAAGAATTTACTATGAAAGAAGCTCAAACTTATTTTGGTTTTAAAGGAAGACATGTTAATCGAGTTCTAACATTGTATAAAGAAGGATATATTTCTAGAAAAAAAATAAGCAAGAATAAATTTAAGTATAAATTAACGGATAGATATTTAGCATTGTATAATAAATTAAAATCTACTTCAGATAACCCCACCTTTCAATAGCCACCCTCAACTCTTCATGAGTTTTGGCATATTCCTCTAATGAGATATTTTTCATTATTGCATCCACTGCCTGCCTCATAGATTTAGCACCAGCTTGAATACCTAAGGGGTGTGCTCCAACTCCTCCTCCTGCCTGCATTATAATCTCTTTTCCCATAACTCTTACTAATTTTTGTAATACTCCTGCATGTATTCCCCCAGAGCATACAGCAAAGACCGGTTTTACACCATACCACTCTTGGGATAGGTTCTTATCAGTTTGTTTTGTTGATTTGGATTCAATCTCTTGTTTAATATGAACTGTCTCTTCTTCTCCCCCCTTCATCTTTCCAAAAATTGCACCTATATGTAAATTATCTGTGCCAATCATTCTTGCAAGTTGTGCAACAACTTCCATGCTCATTCCCTGATTTGGATCTTCAGTAAACATTCCGTGTCCTGCTCTGTGTGCATGTATAATTAGGTTAAGGTTTTCATTTCTTAATGTCTGAAAGGCTCCCCAACCTGTTGTTAATATATCAATCATGGCACAATTACCTCCATTTTCTTCGATAAATCTAGCCCTTCTTATCATCTCTTTTGTTTCAGCAGTCACATTTTCTACATATATCTTTTTCTCTCCTGTCTCTTTTTCTACTTTTTTCATAGCTTTAATGGTCAGCAAGAATCTCTTTTTGAATTGATTAAATGATTGGTTTGTTAAGTTTTCATCTGATTTCACTAAATCTAACCCTCCTTTCCAAGCGTTGTAAGCATATTCAGCATGTTGCTTTGGGGTTAACCCTAATTTAGGCTTCACAATTGTTCCTACAAGTGGTCTATCTTTAACATTAATCATTTTCCTTATACCATTAATTCCATATTTAGGACCATGAAAACTTTTTACTATCTTTTTTGGAAAAGTTATGTCTTCCAATCTCAGGTATTTAATATCTTTCATACCAAATACGTTTCCAGCAATACCTGAGAGTATTGAGGGCATATTTCCTGGTTCAAATATCTTTATAGGATATGCAATTTTAACAAAATTACCTTTTATAGAAAATACCTTTGCACCCAATTTTTTAATCAAGTTATCATTAATACCTTCAACTTTATCCCATGTTCCAACTGAGCTCTCAAGAGCAACCTTATTTGCAGCTTCGTGCATACTAACTTTATTTGGTGTAATCTTAAATAAACAAATAACATCTGTTTTCTTTGGTTTATATTTTAAGTCAAGAAATTTGTTTTGCATTTTTTACCTCTTTTATCTTTCTAATATTATTGAAAGATTTTTGGTTTTTAAATTATTCTTCTATGTTATTTAGAGTTATCTGCAAAAAATTCATATCCTCCAATAAGAGTTATTGTTGAAAGAAAATACCAAATTATTATATCATCTAAAGGAAATACCTTGCCAAATACAATAAAAGTTTTAAGATATTCACCAGGCCACCACCAACTTCCTATCTTCAAAGAAACAATCTCATAAACAAAAAAGACAAAAGCAAAAAATAAGGTTGGAAGAAGAGTTTTCTTTAAAATAGATGGATTTTTACCAAATATTATTATTGATGGGATAATTAAAATTATTATTGCAGTTGTAAAATAATTCATTGCTATAATTTCTGGATTATAAATATAAGCTCCAAAGATAATCAATGAAAATACAAGAAACATCATAACAAGATATTTGAATTTTTTTGAAATATTTTTTGTTTCTCTATCTACAAAATATTCATAAAAAGATAAAACCCAGAATATATTCAAGAAAGCAAAAAGCATATTCTCTAAAGGAATTATCCCAAGAACACGAGGAAGAGTTGATTGAACATCCCAGGTATTTGCAAGTCTGCTAGAAAGTTCAATAGCAAATGCAAAAAGAAAAGTAGAAACAATAGAGAATATCAATATTTTCTGCCTTGACTTTTTAAGCCATAAAAAATTAACAATTGAAGGAGGAACTAAAACTATGATTATGGATAAAAGATAAACTGGTTCAAGAAAGTAAACAACTAGGCATGCAAGTAGAATATAAACAAATAAACCAATTAATCTTAATTTTTTAGTATTTAACATCTTTTTTATTATAAGAAATTTATCCTTCTTAAATTTTCATTTTCCACAATAAGTTAACTGTAATCTTTTCTTATGGTAAGCTTTACACTCCTTACAGTTTGAATGTCTAGGACAAGTTAATTCAGGACATCTACATTTTGGGTTAAATGTTTCATCAATTTTCTCTGGTTCTTCAAAAAAAGGATAATCTTCACTTTCGTCTTCCATAATTTTTATCTTTTCTTTGACTTTTTATTGTTTTCTATCTTTTTATCATTCATTTTTTTGCTTGTCCAATATGCAACATATATAAGAACACCTAACGCAAATCCTAATACAATAAATCTCATTAAATCATCCATATAACTCCAATACCTGCTTGTTCCATAGATAATAAACATCAAGCTTCCAAACATCAAACCGCCTGAAATAGAGTTTATGCTTACAAAGATAGCACACCCTGCAATAATTAAAACTCCAAAAATTAAACTAATTATAAACATGTTTTTTGAATAATCTTGGTCTGCTTTTTCATATTCTTCTGAACATTGTTGGTAAACTTGATGATAATAATCTGAGTTGTTTATAGGATCAATTTTTCCCAGCTCTTCATAATCGCAATAATCTTCATATTCTGGAGAATCATAAATTAATTTTGTTCCAAAAACACAAAACATAAGAAAGATTATTGCTATTGCAATCCCCAAGATTATTTCTTTGATTTTCATTTCTTAGCCTCTTTTCAATAATAAATTTTTTATTTAATTATATCTTTATCATGAATTGTTTATTTATTGATCTTATTAGAATAATCCTCTTTTAACAACTTCTAAATCAAAATACCCTGTTGTTGTTTCTCCACTAAACTGAGCTCCCGAACAAGTCACTGTTATTGAGAATCTTTGTAAGCAAGGTGGAACATATTCAGGTATGTTTATCTTCATTAAAGCATATCCATTGTTTTGATCAACTTGATCAAATGTAACTGCTGTTGTTCCAGTCACTATTGAACTTGTAGGGTTAGTCCATCCTTTTGAAATACAATATCCTGCTCCAGGATTTGCTTTAATTGCATATTTACAATTTGTTTTTGCACTTCCCCATGCTTGAGGATTATCAGGAGCAAAACCAAAAGGAATACCAAAGTTTTCAGTTCCTTGTTTAACTGTTGCAGTATTCTTTCCACCTAAAGATACAACAAGTTTATCCCCTTCACTTCCAAACAAATTCTGAATTTCTCCTTTAACCTGATCATCTATACTATCCACATTATCTGTTGTACTCTTGAAAATATTTCTTGTTAAAACTAAGCCAAGAACCAACGCTGACATCAAAAGAACTATGGTTACAATTGTACCTACGCTCATTTCCATAGCAGCTCTTTTTTTGTTCACCATCTTAGTTAAATATAATTAAATTGAGTTTATAAATATATACACATTAAACACAATTAAAATAATTCCGATAGTTATTGCAATTATGCTTAGTATTTTTGAGATTTTTCCTATTCTAGTTTGAATCTTTAAACTTTTCAATACTCCCAATGTTCCCAAGATTACAGCTAAAAGAGGCAAGCCTGCACTCAAGATTATTGCAGCAGTCTGGGTGTTTTGAAATATTCTTAATATTAAAGCAGAAAAAGGTATAAACAAAGCAAAAACTAAACTAAGTATGCTTAAAATGTACGCATTAGCACCTCTTAAATCAGATTGTACCCCTTTCATTTTATATTCTTAATACTATTTTTTATTTTATAAATGTTTTTATAGAGAGAGATGGGACCTCCGGGAGTCGAACCCGGCACACCATGATCTTCAGTCATGTGCTCTCCCGCTGAGCTAAGATCCCAATTTAGAGTAATGTTTTACACTTTTAAATGTTTAGAAAATCAAAAATACATTTCCTCTAATCAGGTATTATCTCAACACTTATTCCAGGATGATCGCTTACAAAAATGGGATAAGAAGGTTCAGAATAATTCTTGGATTTTTTAAATGAACTAAAGATAAAGTCTTTTTCGCCATAATGGTATTTTTTTCTATGTTCTGTTTTGATTTGTTTTTCTGGCTTTTTTGTATTATCTGTAAGCAATTTTGTAATTGATTTGTAATTATTTGAATGTGGTGTAAAATTGAAATCTCCTGCAAGAATTATCTTCTTCTTTTTTTTTATTTGCTGTTTTATGAATTTTAAAAGTTCTTGAAACTGTTTATTTAAATTTTCAACAGTCTTTCCGCTCTCATTTCTATATGTTGCAACAAGATGAGTGTTTATGTAAACTTCTTTGCCTTTATATCCTACAAGAAAGCCTTTTTCAATTATCCTATCTATTATTTGTTTACTGAATATTCTTCCTTGTTCTTTGAATTTGTAGAATTCAATTTTGTCGAATTTTTTCTTGGATATAATTATTAATCCTCCCTTTGGCCCAATCCTTCCATTAGTATAATATTCAAAATCTTTATTCAAGACATTGTCAAATTTTTTCAATGTTGAATTAAAAATAATTTCTTGAAGAAATACAAAATCAAATTTTTTATAATTCATATATTGTTTAACTTCGTTTATTCTTTTTTTCCTATGTAATCCAAAATGATATAGATTTTGAGTAAATAATTTCATTATTTCTTCCTCTTTATGTATCTAAAAGAATATTTCTATTTAACCTTTTTGTAAACTAAAATTAAATAAAAAAGTGTAAGTCAGGAATAGGCCAGATTCTGTATTTCCTCGTCTTTTCAGGCGAACGGAAATTGTTAACATTCCACTATGCGGCTTTGCCTTGCACCAGTTGAGATGTTCGTTCCATCGTAACTTAATACGCTCGTCTCTATATCAGAGCTTTGCCTCGCGACAATCGGAATTTCTCCGACAACTTTTTCTTAACTAATTGTTAAGGGTGTCCGGACCTTCCTCAGAACTTAGAAATCATATGATTTGATTTCTTGACAATTTAATATCAAAGTCCCGAAGTTAACTACCTGACTTACCAAAATATGTAATTAGAAGGGTTTTTAAGTTTTACCTTCCTAAGTTGTTCATGGCAAAAAAGGTGAATAAAAAGGTTTCGGAAAAAGCAAAGAAAGAGGATAAAGGAGCTTTATTCATACCAGCTTGTTTGTTTTTAGGTATGGGTTTTGGTTTTTTTACCAACCAATTAGTTCCAGGAATTTTCTTTGGGTTGGGCTTAGGTTTTTTGCTTTTTGCAATTGTAAATCTCTTGAAAAAGAATAAATAAATGAAAAATAAAAAATTTAATTTTTGGATTTTTCTTGTTTGTCTACTTATAGTTTTTTTAGTTGTAGGTGGAATTGGAGGTATATTCACTTCAGCAAACACAAATACCCCTTGGTACGATTCAATTAAACCCTCTATAACTCCCCCAAGTGTAGTTTTTCCAATTGTTTGGAATACTCTATTTTTATTGATTTCATTTTCACTTTATTTTGCATGGACACATTCAAAGAATAATAAGGAAAGAAAAAAAGTTGCTTTAGTTTTTGGAATTAATTTTATACTTAATATTTTATGGAGTGTTTTATTCTTTGGATTAAAATTTCTCGAACTTGCATTTGTAGAAGTAATTATCTTCTGGTTTTCAATATTAGTATTAATTTTATTTACAAGAAAAATCAGTAAAAAGTCTGCTTGGTTGCTTGTACCTTATTTAATTTGGGTTGCATTTGCATCTGTTCTTACTTATCTTGCTGCTTTTGCATAAATGCATGTTTTCAGACTTTGAATTAAGTTATCTAAGTAAAATCATACAAGTTATGAGGATATAAACTTTGTTTAATATGCTACTCATTAATAAAATAACTGTTACAGATAACTACTT
>CAZNIA010000022.1:0-11275 GCA_964572995.1 Candidatus Woesearchaeota archaeon | reverse complement strand
ACCAAAAAATTCTCCTCTATTTGTTTCAACTAAATCCTGCATCCAGGAAGTCCAAGCAGGAGAGGCAATTAAACCTGAAATTATTATAACTGAGTAACATAGAACTAAAAAAAATGAAGCATAAGCTAATTTCAATCCAAAAAAGAAATATGCAACACCTACAAAAAGCAAGGGTATCCAGAAAAATGCTTGTATAAATATGAAAGGCAAAACCATACTTTTTCTTGATTTTTTATAATAAGTTTTGCTTAAGAAAATTCTTAATATATTTGCTACAAGTGTGGGTAGAACTTCAAGAATACCTATAAGTTTATTGGAAAGTCCAAGTGAGAGCGCATAAGGAGTAATATACTTTAACCCCATACCTTCCATTAAACTATAAGAAGCACCATCTTTGAGACTATATTTTTTTCCTTTTTCTTTCAATAATCTTTCTTGTTCCATATATTTCCGTATTCATCTTTCCCTCCTCGGTTAATAAGTTTGAAAAATAGAGAATATTATGCTATTTAAAAATCTTTATCTTGTAATAAGTTAAATAAAAATTAGAATTTTATTCCTAAAACTGCAAGGAATTTATCACGGGTTACTTCGGGATTTTCAGGATAGCCTTCTGATTTTTTATTAGATAAAAAAGTATATCCTGTTTCAACAAATGCTCTTATTTTTCTGTTTCTAAAAGGTTTTAGTTCTGTTCCTATTTTTAATTCTAATCCTACTCCTTTTTGAGTGTAGTATTCATTTTCTCTTCCTACAAAACAAGATTCATGCTCGTATTTTAACTCACTTCCTATAAATGGCCTTATTGCATTTGATTTTAAAGGAAAATAATCTGCTTCAATGCCTAATTTAAGTATATCTAATCCTTTTCCGGGGTGTGAAGGATGCCCCTTGTTGTTTTGTTCTACGACATATCCTAATTGAAACTTGGAATTATAAAAATAAATTCCTGCAGTAATTCCTCTTGTATCTTTACTGATAACTCTCCCAATTTCAAAAACTGGATTAATATTTAATGTATCTTGTGAAAAAGAAGGAGAATTAAATGCAAGGAGCCCTAAAAGAGGTATTGTAGCTAAGTTTAATTTTCTCATTTAAAACTATTAAATAATAAATTTATAATGTTTATTGTTGTTTAATCTCTATCTATTTATATCACTTGTTTTTTTCCATTGAATATAATTTTTCTCAAGAATGTTTATAATTTCCTGCCTTTGCTCGCTTCTTCCTAATCCTTTCCAATCCAATACAACAAAATCTACTTGTTCGATTGTTTTTTTAATTGCTTCAAGTATAAACTCTTCTTTTATTGGCATTTGATACTCTGGTATTACATGAGAAAATGCAACATTAGATTTTAATTGAAGTTTATTGAATCCTGGACAATAATGAGGGCCACCAATACCTACTGCTATTTCTCTGTATTCATTTTCTTTGAATTCTTCTATTGTTTCTTTTATTGTTTTTGCTATAATAAATCCTGCACGTCTATCTCCCCATTCAGTTTCTGTTGAACCAATTTCAATGAAAACACATGGTTTCAAAATCAATGGTCCGTGATGGGTACATTCCATTGTAATATTGTAATCAAGAGAAGCATTGGAGGCATTTTCTTCTAGTTTTGTAAACATAAATTTATTGAATAATGCTGATGAAGGGCAGACTTTTTCTGCTTGTCCTCCAAAATCTGCAGTCCTGAAATTTCCAGGAGCATGAACAGAAAGACTTTTCTCTTTTTTTTCTGATTGATGTTTAGATGCAAAAACAATGAAATCATACTGATTTATTTTTTCTAAATCAAGATTTTCAGTGTAAATCATCTCTTCTTCAACAATATAAAAGTCAAAATTAGGTTTGTTTCCCCAAGATGAAAGAACAGGGTTTTCTCTGAATTGAGAAAGATGGGTGATGATATTCATCCCTGCCTTGTCTTTTTTGCTTGCAATTATTAAATATTTTTTAAACATGTGATTGAAATCAATAAATTATTTAAATGTTTTTTGTTAATAAAATATATGGTTTCCAACAGTTTAGAAGAAATCAATGAAATACGTTCAGAAATAAAAAGGCTTTCTGAAGAAAGGGAAATAAACATTATAGAAGCACAAAAATCAATAAATTGTATAAAAGAAAGATATCAAAACATTTTGAAAAATGAAGGTGAGAGTTATTGCCTTGAAAATTGTCCTGAAATACCGGGTAAAATCAAAGAAATAAAGAAAGAATTATCTGGTTTTTTATAATTGAGCTTGATTGTTATATCCATTTAATCTGGCTTCATGTATTTCTGCCAATGAATTTCTTAATTTATGGAAATACTCTTCGTGTTCTTTGCAATGACTCAAATAAGAATTTAATTTTGAAAGCAATACCTTTGCATTATCTAGTTTTTTTATTGTTTCTTTTCCAGCCCCTTCTTCTTTTAAAATAAGCTCCAAGGTAAGTATTTTGTCTTCTGCATCACTTGCATTAAAAGTAGTGCAGTCATTTATTATACCCAAAAAATAATCTATTACATCCTCTTTAGTATCTGATGCTCTGTAATTTGTTTCCATACTCTTTTTTATCCTCTTTTAAAAACAAAACTTTAATCTTACTCTCTTAAAAAATTAACAAGATTTTTAAACTATTCTATACCTGAAAAGATATGATAAACCTAAACAAAGACAATAATAAAAAAGTTGAGAGGCTTTGTGAAATTATTAATGAATGTGAATCAAAAGCAGATTCTATGAGAGAAGAAGCAGTTGTTTTGCTTCATGAGGCTTCAAAATTGTATGATCATATTCAATCAGAAATAGGTATAAGATACATTTCTAAAAATTTTCCTGAAGTACCTCAAAGATTTGGTATTCTTGTTGGTAAATTAATGGAATATCGTAGTTGAAGATAATTTAAATATTAAAAAATAAAAAAGGAGATTAAAGAAAATTAATTTCTCCTATTTTCTCTTAACAACAAAGTAATATACTATTGCGGTAAGTATGCTTAATATTATTGCTGCAATTGTCCATAAAACTTTATGTCCTTCTGACATTTTTTTCTGACTTGTCCAGACATCATAAATAACCCAGACAGCACAAATTAAAGCAATTATACCTACTAAACCACCTCCAAATCCAAGTGCCATTTTATACCTCCTTTTATTGAATATACTGGAAAGTTTTTAAAATTATGTTAAATATAAAAAGAAGTTTTTATTTAAATAAACATGGGAATAATATCAGAGGTACTGGGGCAGATAGCATTGTTTTGTATTAGTGCAATCTCTTTAATGGGATACACAGGCGTAGGATTTTTAATGATGCTTGAAAGCATGATTTTCCCAATTCCTTCTGAATTAGTTATGCCTTTTGCTGGATTTTTAATTGCTGAAGGTGAAATGACTTTCTTTTGGGTGATATCTTCTTCAATAATTGGAAGTTTAATTGGTTCTTTGTTATCTTATTATATTGGATACAAAGGTGGAAAGAGATTTCTAATTAAATATGGAAAATATTTTTTATTGGATGAAGAGCATTTAGCTAAGACAGAACAATGGTTTTCTAAAAAAGGAGAATTAACAATTTTAATTGGTAGATTTATTCCTGTTGTAAGGCATTTTATTTCAATACCTGCTGGATTTGGAAAAATGAATATTAAAAGATTTATTTTGTATACTGCAATTGGAGCAGGAATCTGGAATGCCTTCTTAACTTATATTGGATTTGTATTAGGAAACAACTGGGAGAGTATAAGTCATTATTCTGATTATTTATCTTGGGGAATTTTGATTGTAATTGTAATTGTTGGAGCTTATTTCTTTTTTAAAGAAATCAAGAAAAAGAAAATTAAAAATAAAAAATCAAGAAAATATAAAAACCTTGAATAATTCAGTAAATAATGAATGAGGTGTTGGAATTAATATTAGGAATTTGTGTCCTTTTTTTTGGAATTCCAATTGGAAATTTGCTTGCTAAAAATACTCCTGAAGAATTAAAAGATGGAAAAAAATGGTTTTATTTGATTTTATTTGTTTGTTTTATTGGTTCAATATTCAGTTTAATTTTTTCAAATGATGCTTTGCTATTTACATTCTTGTTTATTGCTATTGTTACTTCTAGAAGTATAAAAATAAAAAAGAAGGTTGTTAAAAATGAAATCAAGAAAAAATACAATGATAAAAATAAAAAAAATTCAAAAAAAGCAATAAAGAAAAATAAGGTAAGTAAAAAATCTAAATAAATGGAAGAAAAATTACCAAAAGATGATACAATAAGAAGATGGGTTTCTAAAAAAGGAAAAAAAGAATTTGAAAAAGATATTGATTATCGCCTTAACTCTATAGAAGAAAATTATATTAAAAAGAAAAATAAACTTCTATACATTAAAGAAAGATTGAAAAAAATTTAATTTAAAAATTCTATAGATACTTTTAAAAAGAGAAATATATGAGTTGATTTATGGATAAAGAACTTGAAAAACTAATTGAAGAAGTAAATCATAAAATTCAAGAGAGACCTGTAGGGAGATTAGGGCAAGAAAAAGAACAGCTTCTTTTCAGTGTTCATGAAGAACAAGGAAATAATTATATTGTGGTATATGGAGATTTTGAAAAGAATATGAAAGCAATACCTGAAATTAATGTTTTATTGGATTATGTTAAGAATAAGGGCTATGAAGTTAGACGTGATTAATTATAAAAAGGGTTTTCTGATAGTACTTTAATGGGAGAAATTAAAATAGGCCCAACAGGATTGGGAGGGGTTAAAGAAAGTGAAAAAACTCTCAAAGAATTTTCTGAAAAGGGATTCAATAATTGTGAAGTCCTTTTTGTTCAGCAAGTTTATATTGATAAGAATGAAGCTGAAGATATTGCTAAATTTGCTAAGAAAAACAAAATTGATTTAAGTATACATGCTCAGTATTTTGTTAATTTGAATTCTGAAGAAAAAGAAAAAGTTCATGCAAGTATGCAAAGAATTTTGAAATGTTGTGAAATAGGACATCATTTGGGAGCAAAAAGTATTGTTTTTCATTCAGGATTTTATGGAAAAGATTTTCAAAAAGCTAAAACTCCTGAAGAAAAGAAAAAAATAGAGGAAGAAACATTCCAAAATATAAAAAAAAGGGTATTGGAGATAATGGAAACAATTGAAAAAAAGAAATGGAATGTTGAACTTTGCCCCGAGACTATGGGTAAAATAAATGTTTTTGGAAGTTCTGAAGAAATTTCCAGGCTTGTTGAAGAAACTGGATGTAGTTTTTGTATTGATTTTGCACATGTTCTTGCAAGAGAGAAAAAAGTGGATTATGAAAAAATAAAAAGATTATTTCCTCAGAAAAAATGGCATTGCCATTTTTCAGGAATAGAATATGGTGAGAAAGGAGAAAGAAATCATATTAGAGTTGAGAAAAAACAATGGAAAGAACTTTTTGATAATTTACCTGAAGATAAAAATATAACAATTGTGTGTGAAAGTCCTTCTCCTGTTGAAGATTGTATTCAAGGATTGAAAATTTTAAAAGAGAAATAAAAATTTATCCTAGAAATATTTATAAGCTTTAAAATCTTAAGTTTAAAGTAAAAAATGGTGAAAGAAGTTAATTATGATTATTTGAATGATGAATTTAAAGAATTGGAAAGAAGAATATTACCTAAAAAAAATAATTTCAGGAAAGACATAAGAGATACTTTAAAGAATGAAAATCAAGATTATAAGCCTGAAACTAAAACTATTTTAAAACGTTTAAATCATATCCAGGAATATGCAAATAATGGAGAATTTAGAAAAATACCAGATGCATCTGAGACTTTTGTTCAAATATTGTATAGTTATAATCATGAATCTCAACCTGGAGATCATGATAAATATCTTCAATCTTTAAGCACGAGACTTGATAGAGCTTCTTCTACTGCAATAAGATACTTAAAAGAAAATAAAAACAAGATAACCAAAGACGAAATTAATGACATTAAAAGATTATTGGAATATTCAAAAGATTTTAAAGAGAAACTCAATAAAAAACATGAATCTTCTGGGCTTGAAAAAGCAATAACAGTTATTTCTCTTGGTTCAATGGTATTTGGGGTTGCAATAGGATATCCTGCATTAACAGGTAATGCAATTGCAGATGTTGTTCCTGCTTCTTTTGTACATGGTGCTGCACTTTTCTTTGTTGGACTTGTTGGAGTTTTCTTAGCTAACAAGAAATAGGATTTTAACATTTAAATATAGATTATATGCAGTTATTGATGTAAAATCATGTATAGTGTATGTACCATTATTGCAAATTTATTATTATATATTTTTAAAAGGGATTAGCATATAAAATAACTTTGGAGGATAATTACTTTTCTTATTCTTAAATCCCTTCCAAGAAAGTCAATCCATACATTATTAGAATACCCAATATAATTCCTATAATCTTCTTTATTGAAAATTGTTTTTCTTGGTTTTTATGTAATTCTGGTATTAAATCGCTGCCTGCAATATACAAGAATCCTCCTGCTGCCAAAGGGATAACAATTAATGCGAATACTTCACTGCTTCCTGCAAATAAAATTCCTACGAGTGCACCAAGAATTGCTGTTAAAGCTGATATGAAATTAAAGAAAAGAGCTTTCTTTTTTGAATATCCCGCATAAATTAAAACTCCGAAATCTCCTATCTCCTGAGGGATTTCATGAAGTATAACTGCAAGAGTTGTTACAATTCCTAGAGGTATATTTATGAAATAAGCTGCTGCAATAACCAAACCATCTAGGAAATTATGGAAACCGTCTCCAATAATATTCATGATCCCTAAAGAATGTGGATGAGACTTAGAAGTTGGAACATGACAGTGTCTCCAATGTATAACATGCTCAATTATAAAAAATAAAATTATTCCTGAAAGTATAAGAAGTGATGTCGTTAATAATGAACTTGATTTTTCAAATGCTTCTGGAATTAAATGTAAAAATGCTCCTCCTAAAAGAGAACCTGCTGAAAGAGAAACAAGAAATAAAATTATTTTGTTGAGTTTATCTTTTTTCATTAAAACAAAAAATATTCCTACAAGAGAAATCAATGAAACAATTACAACACTTAAAATTGAGTACACCTCTGGTTTCATTGAAATAATAGAAATAGGGGGTTTTTAAGATTAAGCTTTGAAATAGGATATTGCAAAAGTAATGAATAGATTAAGTTATCTGCTACAGATAATTAAACAATATTCCTATTAATAAAGAATATAAACCTTATTTTTATAATTACATTATGTTATACTTAATTGGATTGGGATTAAATGAGAAAAGCTTATCTAAAGATGCAATTGAGATAATCAAGAGATGCAAGAAAGTTTATCTTGAGAGTTATACAGTTGATTTCCCTTATACTCATCAGGCGCTTATAGATGAAATTGGAAAAAAGTTTGTTACTGCAGATAGAGAGAAAGTTGAAGGATTGGAAATAGTTGATGAAGCTAAAAAAATGGATGTTGCTTTGCTTGTCTACGGAAGCCCTTTAACTGCTACAACCCACATTACTTTGATTGAAGAAGCAATTCTTTCAGGAATTAAATATAGAGTAATGAATAATGCATCTGTATTGGATGCTGTTGCTGAAACAGGACTTCAATTATACAAATTTGGGAAAATAACTTCTATGCCTTATTGGAAACAATCTTATGAACCTGATAGTTTTATGGAAATTGTAAAAGAAAATCAATCAATAAAGGCTCACACTCTTCTTCTCATAGATATAGGATTAGAAATAAGAAAAGCAATTCAACAGCTTGAGAAAGCGGCAAAGAATCATGACATTAAATTAAACAAACTTGTTGTATGCCAAGCACTTGGAACAAAAAAACAGAAGATACTTTACAAAGATATAAATGAAATTAGAGAATTTTCTGGTGTGCAAAAGCCTTATTGCATAATAATTCCTGGGGAGCTTCACTTCATGGAAAAGAAAATGCTTGAAGGATTTATTTAATTTAAGATATTGATAAATAAGATGGTCAAACCAAAAATAAATTATTGGACAGATATTGTTATGCTTGTAGGTTTTTTGATAACTGCAATAACTGGAGTAATTTTATTTTTTATGCCTACTGGACCAAGAAGTAGTTTAAGTTCTTTTCTTGGAGTTATAAAACATACTTGGGGAGAAATACATAATTGGGTTGGATTGGGTTTAATTGTTGTAATAATAATTCATTTTTTGTTACACTGGAATTGGTTTGTGAGTATGACAAGAAATGTTTACAAAAAAAATAATAGTTAAATAAAGTTAATTTTGAAATTTTAAAGAATAAACTGATTTTTTCTTTGTTGCAAGTAAATTGTTTAAATTTATCATCGGTTTTTCTAATAATTCTTTGTCCAGTTTTTCTAATTTCTTGCTATCATTAAAAGAATCAATTATATTTCTCATAGGAGGTTTTAAATTATTGAAAATATGGTTGTACAAATTAATCTCAAGGATTTCTAATTTATCTTTAGGCATTGTTGCATATTCTAAATTATTCATTCCTCCATAGATGAAACAAGAATATTTATCATTTACAACATTTGTTAATCTTGTGTAGAATAAATGCCTCTCTTTTTCAGACAAGGAACCTAATCTAGCTAATAAGCTATTGTCCATTCTGAATTATAAGAATTAAAATATGTTTTTAAATATTCTTACTTTAAACCAGTTATTTCTGAATATAAAATTTCTTTTATTGTTTCTACTTTTTCTGCAGGAGGGTTTGGAAATTCTTTGGAAGTTATTCCTCCATAAATAAGAGAGGTATAACGATCTTCCAAAACATCGAGAAGCCTATCGTAAAAAACTTTTTGCTGGTCTTCTTGTAAAGAGTTTATCTTGTAGGATAATTCCGTGTTTGCCATTAAATTAAAGAGTTTGAGTATTTTTAAGAATTTATATTCTTGGATTATCAGGCAAATTTAAAAATAAACTATTAGTCATATAATTATGAATACAAGAAAGGTTTTAGGAGGATTGTTTATGATTTTTTCAATGATTTTATCAATAGGAAATATAATTTCTTCTAAAGTTACAGGTGCTACAATAGGAAGCGGTTTAGAAAGTTCAGTTTTTACTCTTTTAACTTTCATGTTTTTTGTTATGGGTTTAATTTTTATGAGTAATCTTGAAAGAAGAACTTCAAACTGGGTTAAAGCTGCTGCAATTGTTGGAAGCATTGCTATTGCAGGAACTCCTGGTTATATTTCTAGAAATAAAAGTGGAGAGAATAAAATCGAGAAATTAGCTAAGGAAAAGAATAGAATTGAAAACGTTGTAGAAATTGATGATAATGTAAAGATTGTTCATCCTTATGAAACCACTCAAGGTAAATTTGAAAGAACTTATAGATGGGATAGAATAATTGACGAAATTGAAGAGAAATATGAAATACCTACTGGAAAATTAAAAGCGCTTATAATGAGAGAGAGTGGTGGAGATCCATTAAAATTAAATGACAGCAATGATGGAGGGGCAGGGTTAGCAATGTTTCAACCAGGAACTGCAAAAGATATGGGGTTGAAAGTTTACGGAAATTCAAATGCCTCCGGTGTTGATAAAAAACATGGAGAAGAAATGAGAAAACTTGTAAAAGCGTATAATCATAATTATGAAGAATTAGTTCAAATAGATGAAAGGTTTGATATAGAAAAATCACTTGAGGCTGCTGCAAAATACCTTAAGCAAAAATACAATAAATATCATTCTTGGGATAAAGCTTTATCAGCATATAATCAAGGTAGACCTGCTCCAAATCCATCTGAAACGCATCATGTTAAAACAGTAAACAAATATGAAAAATATTACAATGAAAGAGATGTGAAAGATAAATCATATTACGGTAAACTGGATTCTATAAAAAGATTAAAAGCAGAGCAGGATTTGAAGGTGATTAAAAGAGTTAATAAAATCGGAAAAAGACGTAAATAACCCCTTTCCAAAATCTTAAAAACCAGTTATTCTATTACTTTTTAGGAAAATGTATGATTTTAAAGCTGTAGAAGAAGTTGCAAGAGAAATCTGGAAAAAACACAAAAAAGCATTAAAAGAATCAGTTCAGGATAATCCTAAGAAACCTCTTTTTAGTTTTTTAGAAGGTCCTCCAACTGCAAATGCTCCTCCTGGATTACATCATCTGGAAGCAAGAACCTTCAAAGATTTAATCTGTAAATTCAGATATATGAATGGTTTTTCTGTTCCGCGTAAGGGAGGATGGGATTGTCATGGATTGCCTGTTGAAGTTCAGGTTGAAAAATCACTTAAACTTGAATCAAAAAAAGATGTTGAAAAATATGGAGTTGACAAATTCATTAAAAAATGTAGAGAAGATGTTTTCTCAAATATAGAAGATTGGAATAAATCAACAGAAGAATTGAATTATTTAGTTGATTTGGAAAATCCGTATATAACTTTAGATAATAATTATATTGAAAGTGTTTGGTGGAGCTTAAAGGAATTGTACAAGAAAAAACTTCTTTATGAGGGGTATAAAGTTCTTCCTTTTTGTACAAGATGTGGAACTCCTCTATCAAGTCATGAAGTTGCACAAGGATATAAAGAAGTTCAAGAAGAATCTGTTTATATTGCATTCAGAATAAAAGGAAAAAAAGATGAATATATTTTAGCATGGACAACAACCCCTTGGACATTACCGGGAAATGTTGCTCTCGCTGTTGGTCCTAAAATAGATTATGTTAAAATTAAACTTCCTGATGGAGATAAATTAATAGTTGGAAAAGAAAAAATAGGCTTACTTAAAGGACAATGCGAAATAATAGAAAAATTCAAGGGAAAAGATTTAGTTGGATTAGAATATGAACCTCTTTATGAGATAAAAGAATTGAAATCACAAAATTCATACAAAGTTGTGGCTGCAGATTTTGTAACAACTGATGATGGCACTGGTGTTGTTCATACAGCTGTAATGTATGGTGAAGAGGATTATAATTTAGGAAAGAAAGTTGGATTACCTGAAGTACACACAGTTGGACAGGATGGAAAATTCTTGGATATTGTTCCTGAATTTATAAGAGGAAAATATGTGAAATCAGCTGAAAAAGATATTAAAGAGGATTTAAAGAAAAGACATCTCTTGTTTAAAGTTGAAAAAATAAGCCATGATTATCCTTTCTGCTGGAGATGTGATTCTCCTTTGCTGTATTATGGAATAAATTCTTGGTTCATAGATGTAAGTTCTATAAGAGAAAGACTAATGGAATTAAACAATGAAATAAATTGGTATCCTTCACATATTAAAGATGGAAGATTTGGAAAAT
>CAZNIA010000021.1:0-11604 GCA_964572995.1 Candidatus Woesearchaeota archaeon | reverse complement strand
GTGAATATCATTGTTTCATGGTCTTTTACCCCTAAAAGTCTTCTTAATCTAAGATTAGCTTCTGGATTATTATTTGGTTTGAATAAATTTGTGTCAATTCCTATGTGCATAGGAATAATTTTTGAAACATCGACTCCATCTCTTTCATAAATGCTTCTTACCCAGGCACTTGTTGTGAACATGAGTTTTAATTTTTCAAATTCTTCTCTGTAATTTGCAACCCAACCATCTGCATTAAACCAAGGTACAACAGTTAAACCGTGTCTTTGAGGTTCAAGTAATATTTCAGGAACATTTCCCCAGAAACCTATTCCAATAACAAAATCTGGTTTTGAATATTTCAAATAAAAATCTTTTTGAATGCTTTCTTTGTAATGGCATTCTACTACCTCTACTCCAAGGTTCTTTAATCCTCTAGCAAGATAGTGTCCTTGGAGGCTTACTCCGTCAGATTCTACAGGATATGGATAAAGTAATAGACATCTCATTTTAATTTTATTTTCTTAAATCAAAGGCTTCAATTTCCTTACAAGATTTTTCTTCAAATCCTCCCTTCTTGTAACCATAAATTTCTTGGATTATATGTTTCTTCATCTTAAGATAAGATTTTTTTAATCTTATAAGTTTATCTGCACTGGAATTATATATTGCATATCCTTGATATTTGTTTTTCATTTTCTTGTAAGAGAAAAAATAAATTTCTTCTGCTAAAATTAAACCTCTGCTTAACATCTCAAGAACAGCATAATGTGTTTCAATGTGTCTTGGATGTCCGTATTCTCCGTTTTCATTGTGAGTGTAGAGTGTTGTGTAGAGTTTATTGTTGGTTATTGGAGAAATCTTATTAATTATATCTTGAATCGATATATTTTTGTATATACCTGAATCTTCTCCATCATCTAAATCAAAAATATATCCTTTAACTCCAAGAACTTCACAGGCTTTTTGGAATTTAGGATATCTGTCTTTGTCTGTTTTTCTGCATAAACAAATTAGAGTTACATTGGAATCTTGTTTGTCTTTTATTTGAAGAAGAGTTCCTCCCATCCAGATTGTTTCATCGTCAGGATGAGCCACAATAACTAAAACTTCTTTTTTTTCTTTGTTGTATTTATTGAAAACTGAGATTTTTTTGGTTTTCTTTTCTTTTTTCTCTGGGTTTTTCTTGATTCTAACCTTGTTTTTAACTTGTTTTGCTTTTTTCTTTTTCATTTTCACCTTCTTTTTTGCTTACTCTCACTCTTAACACAAAGTTTTTAATTAAATAAATCTTTCTACAGAGATAAAAAGGGGATGAATATAGAATGAATTTTAAACCAACACTATTTAAGATAACAATTGCACTTTTTAGTATCTTTATTTGGTATTATTTTTTCTTATCTGTTAATATTGTATGCCAATGTGGCTGTGATAATCCCCCTTCTTGTTCTGATGTTTTTGTTTTTAATTTAATACCTCTAGATGAACCTTGTGATGAATGCTGTTCCTGTCCTTCTGCAACTCCATTTTCAAAGATAATTATAGATTTATTAATAATCTTGGCTCCAGGGATAATAATTTACATAATCTGGAGCCTAATTCAAAAAAAAGAAGTAAGAGGTAAAAAGAAATGAAATTTGATGTTGTAAGTTTTGGTTCTGCTGTTGTAGATGTGTTTGTTCATACAGATGTTGCTGAGAAAAAAGGATTTATGAATTATCCAATAGGTGAGAAGATTTTAATTAAGGACTTGAAATTTGATGTTGGAGGTGCTGGGACCAATACTGCTGTTGCATTTTCAAGATTAGGATTAAAAACCGGTTGTATATGTGAGTTTGGAGATGATGAGAATGGAAGAAGAATAAAAGATTTGCTGAAAAAAGAGAATGTTAAGTTTTTAGGAAAGACAGTGAAAGGAGAATTATCTGGATATTCAGTTGTTTTGGATAGTAAAGGAGGAGAGAGAACTATTCTTACATATAAAGGTGCTAATGATGAAGTTACTTTAAGAGATATAAGTAAATTCAAAACAAAATGGCTGTATTTTAGTTCTTTATTGGGAAAGAGTTTTGAAACTCAAAAACAACTTGCAATTAAATTAAAAGAAAAAAGAGGAACTAAACTTGCATATAATCCTAGTAGTTATCAGATAAAGAATATGAATATTCTTTCTTTGTTGAAAATAACAGATATTTTGATTGTAAATAAAGAAGAAGCTGAGATGCTGCTTAAAAGATATAAGCCTCAGGAAAAAGATTTGCTTTTAGGTTTGCATAAGCTTACAAAAGGAATTATTGTTATAACTGATAGAGATAGGCCTACTTTTTGTTTTGATGGAGATAGAAAATACTCTATAAAACCTCATAAAGAAATTAAAGTTGTCGAGAGAACAGGTGCTGGAGATGCTTTTGCTTCTGGATTTGTTGCAGGACAGATAGCAGGAAAATCAATTACACGTTCATTGGAATTAGGAATAAAAGAATCTGAAGCAGTTATTCAGCACTTTGGAGCTAAGAATAATTTGATAAGGATGAATTTAAAACAAAAGGAGCATTTGTATTAAAATGAAAAATATTAACTTAAATAAACTAACAACAAAAGGGAAGACACTTTTTCTTGCATATGATCAGGGATTAGAGCATGGACCTTCAGATTTTAATGATAAGAATGTTGACCCCAAATATATAATTGAGATTGCTAAGAAAGGCAAGTATAATGGAATTGTATTTCAAAAAGGAATAGCAGAGAAGTATAATAAAGAAATCAGAGCAAGTAAAGTTCCTTTAATTGTGAAACTTAATGGAAAAACAAGTTTGTTTAAAGGAGAACCTATATCCAGACAATTATGTACAGTAGATGAAGCTATTAAGCTTGGGGCTAAAGCAGTTGGATATACTATTTATATTGGAAGTGATTCTGAAGATGAAGGTTTCCAGGAATTTGAAAATATTCAGAGAGAGGCCCATAAAAAAGGACTTCCAGTTATAACTTGGATTTATCCAAGAGGAAAATCAGTTGAAAAGAAAAAGCCTGAAGAGTTAATGGGTTATGCTGCACGAACAGCTTTAGAAATTGGAGCAGATATTGTTAAGATTCAATATACTGGAAAATTCAAAGATTTGCAGTGGGCTGTTAAATCTGCAGGTAAAACAAAAGTTGTTGTTGCAGGTGGAACAAAGAAAGGTGAAAAAGAATTACTCACACAAATCAAAGAAATTATGGATGCAGGATGTATTGGATTAGCAATTGGAAGAAATGTCTGGCAACATCCTAAACCATTAGAAATTACAAAGAAGATAAAAGATATAGTGTTTAAATAAATTAAATAAAAAATGAAAAAAATTAAACCCCCTATTCTAAAAGGAGAGAGACTTATTTTAAGACCCTTTAAATTATCAGATGTAAACGACTTATTAGAAATTAATCCTAATAAGATTAAGAATATTGATATTGCAAAACAATGGATTAAAAAATCTGTTACAGAATATGGTTTTTATTTGGCAGTTGTTCTAAAAGAGGAAAATAAGGTTATTGGTTATAGAGAATTATGTCATTTAAACTGGTGGGATTTTAAGGCTGGAGAGATCTGTGCTCATTTTAATAAAAAATATTGGAATAAAGGGTATTCAACTGAATCTGGAAAGATATTAATCAATTATTGTTTCAATAAATTAAAGTTTCATAAAGTATATGCAGATACAGACCCAGATAATTTAGCTTCCCAAAGAGTTCTTCATAAACTTGGATTTAAATTAGAAGGGAGAATTAGAGAGAGAAGAATTGTTAATGGAAAATGGATTGATGAAATGGATTATGGTTTATTAAAAAGCGAGTGGAAGTCAAAATGAAACCAATAGTTGTAATAAATCTTAAAACATATCAGCAAGGTGAAAAATCAGTTAAAATTGCAAAAGAAATAGAAAGAGTTGATAAAAATGTAATTTTAGGTGTGCAGGCAAGTGATATTTATGAGATTGCAAAGAAAACTAAACTTAAGATTTATGCACAACATGTTGATCCTTTTCTTCCAGGGAGAAATACTGGATATATTTTACCTGAAGCAGTTAAGAAAGATAAAGCTATTGGAACTTTCCTTAATCACTCAGAGCATAAAATACCCTTCAAAGCCTTAAAAAAAACCATTGAGCATTGTAAGAAAATAAAATTAAAGACAATGGTTTTTGTGAAAGATATCAAACAAGCAAAAGAAATTGAAAAACTCAATCCTGATTTCTTAATTTACGAACCTCCAGAACTTGTAGCAGGGAATATTTCAGTTAGCTCAGCAAAACCCGAGATAATAAAGAACTTATCAAAGAAGTTAAAGAAAACAACACGCTTCTTGGTTGGTGCTGGAATAAAAACTAGAGAAGATGTAATCCTATCAATGAAGCTAGGAGCATCAGGCATTGCAGTCTCTTCAGCAATAACTCTGGCTAAAGAGCCAGGGAAGAAGTTGAAGGAGTTGATGAATTAATACTTGAATCTCTTTTCGTATGTTTTATGGTCCATCCACTCTAGAACTATTGTTATTATTATCGCTTCTCCACCTTTTATAGAATAAATTAATCTCCAAGCATTTGGCAAATTATACTTCCAAACATTATGAATATCAAATTTATTAATATACTCTGGAGGAATAAGTTTCTTGGGTATTTGAATTCCACAGAAGGGGTTTGCTTGAATATCGCATAATGCTCTTTCTATGAATTTTTTTAAATCCGAGTTATCTAATTTGTTGAAAGCTTCTTTTACTTTTTCATTTGCAAACTGAACTTCACATTTTTTGTTTATCATTTGGAGATTTCCAGAATAAATGGGCTTTTTTTAATCTTTCTTGTGCCTCTTCAGGGTAAAATATCCACCCTATTTTTCCTTCTGCATCTACAGATATCTTTCCTGATACTAAGAGGTAATCTATTGCAATGCTATATGTTGGATACATCATTTTTTTAGGTAGGTTCTCCCATAGTTGTTTTTTTCTGTATTCTCCATCATGTTCTTTTATGAAGTTTTCTATCATCAAGACGGTGTCCAGTCTGGGGAATCTTGTTAGTGTGTTCATCTTTCTTTCCTCCACACCTTTTTTACAACTATCTTCTCCCAGGACACCCTCTTTTTCATAGTTATATCAAATGATATACCTATTTAAAGTTTTCTATTGATGATTAACTTTAAATTCCTCTTTCTCTTAATTTATTCATGCCTTACAAATTATCTCCTTCATCACTTTCTTTAATGAATGAATGTCCAAGATGTTTTTGGTTGGATAAGCATAATGTTTGGAAAAGGCCTTCAGGTATTTTTCCTTCTCTTCCTTCTGGAATGGATGGAATATTGAAAACTCATTTTGATAAGTTCAGAGATAAAGGATTATTGCCTCCTGAGTTATGTGAAAATGGAGACTGTACTAATATGAAATTATTCAATGAGCCTGAATTAATGAGATCCTGGAGAAATAATCTTAAAGGAATAAGATGGGAAGATAAAAATGGGAATATATTATTTGGAGCAGTAGATAATATACTTCAGAAAGGAGAAAAGTTAATTGTTTTAGATTATAAAACAAGAGGATATCCTGTAAAAGATGATACAGCAGAACATTATCAGAATCAATTAGATATTTACAATTTTCTTCTTAGGAAAAATGGATATAAAACAGAAGATTATGCTTTCTTGTTGTTTTATATTCCTAAAGAAGTTTCAGATACAGGAGAAATAATTTTTGATACAACATTAAAGAAGATGAAAATAGATGTGAAGAATGCAGAAAACTTATTCAATGAGGCAATTAATCTTCTTGAAGGAGATTGTCCAGATAAAACTTGTGAGTGGTGTGAGGGAAGATGAAATGATTCCTTATTACATAAATCAATAAAAACAACCTCTTTCTTTATTTAATTACCATGAAGATAAAAGACATGCCTGATTCTTCAAGACCCAGAGAGAGATTTCTTAAAGTAGGGCCTGAAGGATTGAGTGATGCTGAGCTTCTTGCAATATTGCTGAGAACAGGCACAAAAGAAGAGAATGTTATTGATATATCATTTTTTCCTTAATCTTTTTTCATTATTCTTAAAAAGGCGAATAGCAATAAATGAAAGCAAAATAATTATAATTATTCCTAAAGTAATAAATATAATTGCTACAAAAGAAATACTTTTTTCTTCTGTTGAACTTTGACTATTTGGTTTTTTATCGTTTTTCCTTACTGTCTCTTTATTTGTATAAGGTAGGCTATCTAATTGTTTAAGAATTTCTTGAACATAAGGATGATTCTCATTTATTAATTTAATTTCCTCAAAATTAGATCTGGCTTTAACATAGTTTTCATTCCAAAATTCTTCTAATCCTTCGTTCCAAAGGTAATCTATCTCGCTTTGTTTAGCAATTATAGATAGCTCTTTTTTAATATCGTCTATAGGAGTTAAATAGTTATATACTCCACTTAAACCTTCATAACCTGAAGTAGCAATTCCTATAACCTCCCCAATAGTATTTAATGCAGGTCCACCACTATTTCCTTCTTCAATACTTACATCAATTTGAATGTCTCTGTAATTTCCAGATGGGATAATGTTGCTTATTTTTCCATAAGTAGGAGTTGCAGCTACATAGAAGTTGTCTTGTTCCGTAGTTCCTTCAGATGTCCAAGGATAACCTATGACTACAATATCTTCTCCTATTGGCAAATTATCAGAATTTCCAAGAGGCAATGAAGGAAAATTATCTCCTTCTATTTTTAATAATGCCCAATCTCTTCCTCCTAATTCATCAAGGTAATATTTATTTGAATCTATTAATTTTGCTTCATATTCTTTAGCATCTAATCCGTCACCCAAAACAACATTTATCCTGCTTATTTTTATATTGCTTATATTTAAATTCTCTTCTAAATAAATTGTTTTTTTAAGGTAATCTTCATAATCTTTTTGGGATATTTCTTTATTATAAGCAGCGTTATAATAAAGAACATAGTAGTAATCCAAGTAATTGCTTGTTTTTATTATTTCTTTCATATCTTCCATTTCTGAATCAACTAATGTTGCTACATGAGCATTAGTTAGAATATATCCCTCTGGATTTATAATAAATCCAGTTCCTCCAAAAAGAGGTAAGCTCCCATTATTGTATAAATAATATTCCTTTTTGATATCTATAATATCTTGTAAAGTTAATTCAAATTTATATGTTTGTCCGAATTCATCCAGTGTATAATAATCTCCAGGATAGAATTCCTCCCAAAAAGAATCTCCAAAAAAATAATCTAAGCCGTTTGTATTTTTATCCATCCTTACACTTAAATCTTCATAAAGCGGATAATTGGAGTCGAATCCATACTTAAATTCTATGCTGTTCGGCTTTGGAATAAAAATATCGTAAGTATAATAAACATTTATCTTTACTATTGAAGGTAGGCTTTTTGAATATATCTTTTGAAGTTCATTTGGTTTTTCTGAAAATACTACATTTCCTGTAAGGGAGTTTTGTATTTTAGTTTCATTGATTGTATAATTAAATTTATCTGGAACATTCTTTTCTGTAATTATTGTCTCTTTTTCCCAATCTCCTTCTCCATATACTAAAGAAGAAAGAATCAATAGGATGAATGTCAAAGAAAAACAAAGGATATATTTTTTTATCTTACCCATTTTATATGTATTTTTATTAAGAAGTTAATATTTATAAATTTTAGGAAAATTTAATATATTTTTAATTTTTATAACAAACAGATAAACTTAAATTACTCTTGTTTCTTGAATAGTCATGGTAAAAGATACTGAAAGGAAGATTCATGAGCTAAAGGAAAAGATAAAGGAATTCTGTGATGCTAGAGATTGGGACCAATTTCATAATGCTAAGGAATTAGCAATTGCTCTTTCTATTGAAGCTTCTGAATTATTAGAGATTTTTAGATGGAAAACTCATGAAGAAGTAGATGAATTGTTTAAAGATGAAAATAAAAAAGAAGAAATAGAAGATGAAATGGCAGATATTTTATACTTTTTAGTGCGAATTGCCCAAAAATATGATTTAGATTTATCCGAAGCTTTAGATAGAAAGATGGAGAAGAATGATAAAAAATACCCTGTAGAGAAAGCAAAAGGGTCACATAAAAAATATAATGAATATTAAAGATGAGATTATATGAAGGAACGGTTCAACAATTCAAAGAAGATATTTTAGAAAATAATATTGCAGATCTTATTTCAGAAAAGTATAAAGAATATTATAAGAGGAAAGTTAATTCTTCTGAGTTTAATTCTTGGAATGTTTCTTTAAGATTTTTAAAAGATGTATTAGAGAGTTCAGAACTACTAAAAAATAAAATAATTGTTGAATACGAGTTACCTTATTCTGAAAAAAGGATAGATGTTATATTATTTGGTAAAGATAAAAAAGGAGATGAGAATATAGTGGTTTTAGAATTAAAACAATGGTCTAATGAGAAGGTTCAAGATTCTGAAAACCAAGGAAATGTAATAGTGGATTTTGGTAGATTCAAGAAAGAAAGTCCACATCCCTCTTTGCAGGTTCAAGGATATTACTATTATCTTAAAGATTTTATGACTATTTTTGAAGAAGATAAAAAATTGCAGCTAAATGCTTGTGTTTATTGCCATAATTACAAAAAAGGAGATAAAGAAGTATTATATCTTCCAAAGTTTGAAGAATCTGTTAAGAAATATCCTGTTTTTTCTAAAGAAGAAGCTAGCGAATTAGGAAAATATCTAAAAAAGAAATTAGAAGTTGGAGATGGATTAGAAATATTTGGTAAATTTACTCATAGTATCTTAAGACCTTCTAAAAAATTATTAGAACACACTAAAGATATGATAAATAAACAGCAGATATTCAATTTGATCGATGAGCAAATTACAGCCTATAATACTATAATGAATAAAGCTAAGAGTTTAGCTAAATCTAAGGAGAAATCAGTGGTAATTGTTAAAGGAGGCCCAGGAACAGGGAAATCTGTTTTAGCTTTAGAGGTTATGGGAGAATTATTAAGACAAGGTAAACAAGTTTATCATGCAACAGGTTCATCTGCATTTACTAATACCTTAAGAAATATTCTTGGAACAAGGTCAGCTAATTTGTTTAAATTCTTTAACAGTTTTATAAGTTACAAAGAAAATCAAATAGAAGTTTTAATTTGTGATGAAGCTCATAGAATAAGAGAAACAAGTGAGAATAGGTATACTAAAAGAGATTTTAGAACAGGAGAACCTCAGATCAATGAACTAATTAGAGCGGCTAAACTTTCTATTTTCTTTATAGATGAAAAGCAGATTGTAAGACCAAATGAAATTGGAAGTGTAGATTTGATAAAAGAAGCAGCTCTCAAATTAGGAGTAAAGGTAGAAAATATTTATGATGATTATGAATTACAAACTCAGTTTAGGTGCGGGGGTTCTGTTAAGTATATTGATTGGATTGAAAATATCTTAATGATTAAAGAAGAAGGAGAAGAACTTTCTTTTGATAAAGAAGAGAAGATGGAGTTTAAGATTGTTGAATCTCCAGAAAAATTGAAAGAACTAATTGATGAAAAGAATAAAGAAAAGAAGAATTCTGCTAGAATTGTTGCAGGTTTTTGTTGGCCATGGAGTGCTCCTCTTAAAGATGGAACATTAGTAAATGATGTTAAGATAGGTAATTTTCAAATGCCTTGGGAAAAGAAGGATGATTTTTGGAGATGGGCAACAGATGATTCTGGAATGAATCAAGTAGGTACAGTTTATACTTCTCAAGGATTTGAATTTGATTATATTGGGGTTATTTTTGGAAATGATTTAATTTATAATAAAAGTAAAAAAGAATGGGAAGCAAAACCAAGCAATTCTTATGATAGTTTGGTTACAAGAAATAATAAGAAATTAACAGAACATTTCAAGAATGTTTATAGGGTTCTTCTCTCTAGAGCACATAAAGGAGTTTATGTTCACTTTATGGATAAAGATACAGAGGAGTATTTTAGAAGTAAAATTGGAGAGAAGGAGATATAAAGTTGAGGAGAAAATGAAAGAATATAAGTTATTTATTAAAACAAAGATATTGAATGAGATTTTTGAGTTTGCTCCAAAAAGATATCAAGAAAAAAATTTAGACAATCATCCTTTATCAAGAAAACTAAGTATTTCAGGAAAAGAATTGAAGAATAATATAGAGTTTTTGATTGAGTTAGGATTAATTCATAGAGAAGTTATTAATGAAGATGGAAATAGAATATATAATTGGGTCATAACAGATAAAGGATTTGATTATTTAGAAAAAAAGAGTGGAGAAAGAAAACAAGGAGAATTTAATAAAATGGTTGCATTTACAGGTGGAATAATTGCTTTAACTGCTATTTACTCTTTTCTTGTTGAAAGCGTTAATTTGAAGAGTTATCCTGGCTCATATTGGAGTATCACACTCATCTTTTTAATTTTAGTTTTATTTTGTATAGGACCTTTGGTTACTTTTATATTTAATTTTTGGATTAAGGAAGTTTTTGGGAGATAAGGTTAAGGAGAAAATGAATTTAATTAACAATAAAGTGGTTCTTCTGATCCATCTGATCTTCCAAATTTAACCATAATCGGAATTCCCGTTTCTGTTCTTATATCTTGAAGTGCTCCATTATTATCTCCTCCAAAGGCTAATAATTGAACTATATTATATTCATTTAAAAAATCTTTAAGCTCTTCATATCCTAAATAAGTTTTAGTTTCATCGAAAAATATAATTGGTCCTGGTTCGCTTATTGGACATCTTATATCTTCAGGATTTATTTCATATAAAATTAGTGCTTGTCTAGAATTCTGATCTAGTCTCTCTACTTTAAATGTTTCAAATTGTTTTTCTGTTGGAGATTTTTCTATTTCTTCAGCAATTTCTTCTTCAACTTCTTTTTCTGGTTCTTCAATAGGTGTTTGTTTTTCTACTATCTCCGGATATTCTTGTTCATAAATTTCGTGTTTGATAACTTGTATTGGCTCTACTTCTTCTATAGCAAAACCAGAAAAGGTTTGTTTGGATTCTCCAATTAGTTTAATTCCAAAGAAAACAACTGCCGCTAATATTAGAATCAATAAAGAAATTATTAGCTTATTTGAATTATTCATAAGATTAAAGAGCATCACTTCTTTATAAAATTATTTTTGATAGAGTAATTATATAATAAATTAAAAGTTTTGAAGTAAATATTAGAATTTATCCCTCTTCCCATATCCTGTATGAAGCAGCTTCTCTGCTTTTTTACTTCCAGGTTCTCCTAAATACTTCTTGTAAATATCTTGAACAATTGGGTTTTCATGAGAACGACGATATTTTCTCATGGAATCTTGTTGATAAAGTGCTTGAGCTCTTAGTTGCAGGACTTTATCTTCAGAGTAGATTGGTTGTCCTCCACCTCCAATGCATCCCCCAGGACAAGCCATCATTTCAATGAAATCATATTTATCTTTGTTTCTTAATAGCTTGCGGATGTTTGCTCCGCCACTCGCTGTTGCGTAACGTATTGTTTTGTTTCCTAATTTTATTTTACCTTCTCTTATACTGCTGTCTTTTGTTCTGAGATTTTGAAATTCAACTTTTTCAAGTTTCTTTTTTGTTGAGAGTTCATAAGCTGTTCTTAAT
>CAZNIA010000020.1:0-12026 GCA_964572995.1 Candidatus Woesearchaeota archaeon | reverse complement strand
TTTAAAACAAGGTTAAATCGTACTAAAGATGAAATTCCTGTTGAAGAAGGAGAAGGATATAAGATGGTTGGTGCAGGAAGGGTAAGAATGTTTGATGACGAAACATTATATTTTTATGACGATAGTGCAGATTATATGATTAAGATAAAAGGGACAAATGGAAAACATCTTGAAGAGATATTTGGAAGTGAAAAAGTAGCTTTAGATAATCTCCATGGAGGTTTGTCTTTTTTTGTGAGCATTTAAGTTTTAATTCTCTTCAATAATACTTAAAAAGTGCACATTCTAGTGTTTTTCATGTATTATCACATTATACTTACAGAGAAATGCAATTCCAGATGCAAGTATTGTTATCAGAAGTCAATGGAAGAATTTGATAATGGACTTAAAAATAAATTTGAGTTTGATTACGATGCTCCATGCGAATCAGTTGTTAAAGGAGTTGATGTTGCAGGATTTTTGAAAGATCAAGATTGTTTGATATTTTATGGTGGAGAACCTCTAGTTAATTTTCAGAAAATGAAAGAGATAATGGATGCTGTTGAGAGATCTAAAAAGAAAATAAAATTTTATATACAAACTAATGGAAAGCTGCTTGATGAAATACCTTGGATTTACATCAATAAGATGTCCAAGATGCTTGTTTCAATAGATGGAGATATGAGAAGAACAGATTATAATAGGGGATTTGGAACTTACAATCAAGTTTTAAAGAATTTAACTGAATTAAGAGAAAAAGGGTATAAAGGAGAGATTGTTGCAAGGATGACTTTATCTTTTTCAGATATTTTTGGACAAGTTAAACATATAGTTGGATTAATTGAGAAAGGGATATTCGATTCTGTTCATTGGCAGATTGATGCTGGATTTTATAAATCCGATTTCAATAAAAAACAATTTAAGCTTTTTGTAAAAGAATACAATAAATCTATAGATAGATTATTGGATTTTTGGGTTGAGTATATGAAAGAAAACAAGAAAGTCTTGAAATTTTATCCTTTTTTAGGAATATTTGAGAGTTTGTATTATGATAGAAAAACAAAACTTCATTGTGGTTCTGGATATGCAAATTACACTATTTTGACTAATGGTAAAATTGTTGCTTGTCCTATTATGAGCGGCATCAAAAATTTCTATTGTGGGGATTTAAGCAATCCTAATGAAAAACTTAAAGAGATTTATGTTCAAGAGCCTTGTAGTTCCTGCGATTATTTGGATGTTTGCGGGGGTAGATGTTTATACAGTAATTATGCTCAACTTTGGCCTGAAGAAGGACAGAAATTAATCTGTGATAGCATAATTCATTTAATAGAAGGTATTCAAGATAAGCTGCCTAAGATAAGAGATTTAATTGAAAAGAAAATTATTTTGGAACATGATTTTGAGTATGAAAAATATTTTGGACCTGAGATTATACCTTGAGGGTTTTTATCAATTATTATTTAAGTAAAATCATATCTTGTTCTACTATTGTCAAAGTATATTGTTAATTAAATCAAACGATTAAGATGTAACTGTTAACAAAATTTGAATATTAATTATTAAGCAAAACTTGCATAAAGAATACAAGCTAGAATAACTATTGAAGCAATTATGTTTCTTTTATTTATTTTCTCTTTAAGAAAAAGTTTTGCGAATATGTATGTTAAGACTGCTCCTAACATGAGGATTAAAGTTGTTGAAACAATTCCTATCTTCAAGTATCCGTAATATGCAACAACCCTATATAATACCCAAATTATACCTACCATAACTAAATCTATTTTTAATTTTTTATCCACTCCTGAAAGTTTTGTTTTAAATAGGATTAAACTTAATACAAATACTCCTAAACATCTTAAAAAATAGAAAGTAACAGGAGAATAAAATTCAAGTATTAAATTAGAGATGACTACTTCAAGAGCAAAAAGGAAACTTCCTATTATTGCTGCTGTGAAATATTTGTTGAATTTTAAGTGTTCTTTTTTTACGTGTGTTAATATAAGAACTAACCCTGCAATAAGGGAGGCGATTAATACTTTTGGATTGCTTTCATAAGCACCTTGGAAAAATAAACTGAATATAACTGCAAGTAGAATTGTAAATAAAGGTTCAAGCATTTTTGCTGGTTCAAGGTTACTTACCTTATCTCCTTTCATTGAATAAAATGTGAAAAGATTTGCAGCTATTGAACAGATTATCACTGCAATGAAGATAAGAATGTTTTTTAACTGCAAAGCTTGTGGATCTAATTTCCAGAAAAAATAAAGCATAGGGAGCATTATCAAAACAATTGCCAAGAATTCCAGTGTTTGATACTTTTTGATGTCAACTTCTTTTCTTTTAAGGATATGCTTTTCAAGCACAGTTCCCCCTGCCAATGCAAGTGCTGCTATTATTGGGAAATATATCATCTCTTTTACCTTCTTTATGAATTAGTATTGTATTTCAGCATTAAAAAGCTTGTGAAAATTGGATAATGAAAAAGCTTAAAAGTTATAATCGTCTTTTAATTTTATAAAATGAAGAATTTCCTAAGAAATACCTTAAAGAAAGTAAAAGAAAAAAAGGTTACTAGAGATTCAGAATTGGATTTCAAGAATCAATTAAACAATTATTCTAAGTCAAGTGGATTAGTTGATTTAAGTTATTCTTCATATCAGGGTGCTACACGTTTAGTTTATGGTTGGGATCCAGGTTATCATCCTAAACTTATTAGGGGAAAAAGATTTGCAGAGTGCCCTGCATTAATAATAAGAGACAAAGAAAATAAAAAAATAGCTATGATTCATATTTCTCCTTCTGGATTAAATTCTCGTTCTTCAATGAATTCTGTTAAAGGATATGATTATGATTTAAAAGGCCAAAGAAATTTTTTGCAAGTTGTTTATTCTGCATTAAATGAGCTGGATTCTAAAAAAAGAGGAGTTGTTTATTTAAATGAGTTACCTTCTAAACCTCTTGATATCTCTAAAATTCAAGAAAGAATAAATAAAGGTAATTTAGAGGTTGAAATTATTGGAGGGAATCAATTAGTAGTAGGAGAAGTATTTACTACTTTAAGTAATCCAATAAATAATAAATCTCATTATACTTTTTCAAAGAATCTTTCAGGAAATTTACCTGTATTTGATGTAACTTCTTATAATTTTGGTGAAGGAATTAAAGATGTTTATATTGATCCAGATAACACAACAGTTTTGCATTCTGATGGTAAATTTTATAAGAAGGGATTAAATTTTCCTGATCCTTCCATGTTTTCTAAAGGAGGAAAAATCTCCTTGAATAAATCAGAAAAATTAGAGAAAATTGTTAAAACATTTTCTTTTTTGCTTTTTATATTTGGAATATATAACCTTTCTTTTAGTATAACTGCTAACACTATCTTGAATTACACAATAAAAGAATCTAATTTTTATGGGGTCTTATTTATCTTGTTTTCTGTTATAATTTTTTTATTTGTTAATAGAAAACCAAAAGCTTAAAAGTCATAAAAATATTGATTTTTGTAAGGTCCGTTAGGCTAATGGTAGACCCTCTCGTTTACACCGAGAAGGCGGAGGTCCGATTCCTCCACGGACCATTTTGTTTTTTATGCAATTTTTTATATAAATTATTAAAAAGCTAGTTTTTCATTTTTTATTATGGGTTTAAGAGATTTGGTTCTTTCAAGAGAGGGTGAAACATCATTTATTGTTTCAGAAAGTGAAAAATATGAAAATTCAAGCATTTTTGCAAGATTTAAGGTTCATGGACCTATAAACGATAAATACGTTGTTAGCTTAAATGAAATAGGAGAATTGGGGACTGTTGAGATATTGGGAATAATAGATTATTTTGAAGAAGCTATTGATATTGCATATATTGAGGCTAAGAAGTACATTGTAAAAAATTTAAGCATCGGTGTTAAGTATGATGATAAGACCGGGTTTAATGTTAAGAATTGATTTTATCGAATAATCTTAAATACATTTTTAAATTCCATTTTGCTGGGTTAGATATGGATTTAAAGTTCGTTTTTCTTGGAGTTCTTTTATTTATTGTTTTAATTATTGTTGTTAATATAATCTTGAGAAAAAGAAAGGGTTCTATTGAATTAATGCCAGAAAAGCACAATTATGGTTTAGGAGAAAAGATAAGTGGTAAGCTTGTTTTGAAACTTAAGAAACCAGCAAAAGATGGTAAGTTAACCATAGGTTTAAAATGCGAGAGATCAGAAACAAATTTTTCAAAGGGTAAAAAGAGCACTAGTAATTATACCCTTTTTGATTTTAAGTTCCCTTTAGAGAACAAAAAAGATTATGCTCCTGGAGAATATTCTTATAATTTTTCAATTGATATTCCCAAGAATTATTCCAAAGATGTTGGTCCTATAGCAGGAAATATAATAAAATCAATTAATTTTCTTAGAGGTAGAGATTCTTCTTTGAAATGGCATTTGTATTCTGAATTAAATTGTTCAGGGGTTGATTTAAGTAAAAGAATTGAGATTAATGTTTCTTGAATTTTTTATTTCCTAAGCTTTTTTTCTGTTTCTGCAATTGCTATCTTTGTTTTTATTACAGTGTCTGGATTCAAAGAAATAGAATCAATTCCGCATTCAACTAAGAATTGTGCAAAATCAGGGAAATCTGAAGGAGCTTGTCCGCAGATTCCTATTTTTCTGTGATATTGTTTGCATTTTTTTATAACTTCTGCAATGAACCTTTTTACAGCTTCATTTCTTTCATCATATATATCTGAAACTATAGAAGAATCTCTGTCTAATCCTAAAACTAATTGAGTTAAATCATTGCTTCCAATTGAGAATCCATCAAATATCTTTGAGAATTCATCACATAATATTACATTTGAAGGAATTTCACACATTACATATACTTCTAATCCATCTTTTCCTCTCTTAAGTCCATTTTCTTCCATTATCTTTAAGACCTTTTTACCCTCATCGACTGTTCTACAAAAAGGAATCATTATTTTTACATTTTTTAATCCAAATTCTTCTCTTACTTTTTTGAAAGCTTTACATTCAAGAACAAATCCTTCTTTGTATTCCTTTTTGTAATATCTTGAAGCACCTCTCCATCCAATCATTGGATTTTCTTCTTTTGGTTCATATTCTTTTCCACCAATTAAATTTGCATATTCATTTGTTTTAAAGTCGCTTGTTCTTACAATAACTTCTTTTGGATAGAATGCAGCTGCAATCATTCCTATTCCTTCAGCAAGTTTGTCAATAAAGAATTGTTCTTTGTTTTTGTATCCTTGAGTTAATTCATCTATTTCATCTTTTACTTTTCCTTCGGGTAATTTTTTGTAATTTACTAAGGCCATAGGATGTATCTTTATATTTGAGTTTATTATAAATTCTTCTCTTGCAAGTCCAACACCATCATTAGGTGTGAAGCTTTGTTCAAATGCTTGGTCTGGAGCTGCAATATTCATCATTATTTTGGTTTTGGTTTTTCCTATTTCTTTTAAGTCGTGTTTTTCAATAACAAACTTAAGAATTCCTTCATAAACATGTCCTCTCTCCCCTTCAGAACAACTTACAGTTATATTTTGTCCTTTCTTTATTTTTTCAGTTCCTTTATTTGTGCCTACAACGCAAGGTATTCCTAATTCTCTTGAGATAATTGCTGCATGGCAAGTTCTTCCTCCTCTGTTTGTTACAATTGCAGAGGCTATCTTCATTATAGGTTCCCAATCAGGATCAGTCATATCTGTAACTAAAATTTCCCCTTTCTTGAAACTATGAATTCCAGAAACGTCTTTTATTATATTTGCTTTTCCAACTCCAATCTTAGAGCCAACACTTCCTCCTTCAACAATTAGTTTTCCCTTTTGCTTTAGAACATACTCTTCTAAAATATTATTATCTTTTTGACTCATTACTGTTTCAGGCCTTGCCTGAACAATGAATAATTTTCCTGTTTGTCCGTCTTTTGCCCATTCCATATCCATTGGCTTGAATTTTTTTGCTTTTTCAGAATAATGGTCTTCAACTATACAAGCCCATTTTGCTAATTCTAATACTTCTTCATCCTTTAAAGAGAATTTTTTTCTGTCATCAGGATCAACTGAGACATTCTTTGTTGATTTTGTTCCTTCATGTGAATAGATTAATTTAGTTAATTTATCTCCAATTTTTCTTGATATAATTGGTTTAAATCCTTGTTTTAATGTTGGTTTGTGAACATAATATTCATCTGGATTTACTACACCTAAAACAATATTTTCCCCTAATCCATATGAAGAAGTTATGAAAACAGCATCTTTGAATCCAGATTCTGTATCTATAGAGAACATTACTCCAGAACAAGCCAAATCGCTTCTTACCATTTTTTGTACTCCAATTGAAAGGGCTATGTTGAAATGATCAAATCCTTTATCTACTCTGTAAGAGATTGCTCTGTTTGTGAAAAGAGAAGCAAAACATTTTTTACAAGATTCAATTAAAGATCTATGGCCCTTTATATTGAGGAATGTTTCCTGTTGTCCTGCAAAACTTGCATCAGGTAAATCTTCAGCAGTTGCAGAACTTCTTACTGCAACATCAACATTCTTTGTTTTATAATCTTTGGATAATAATTCATAGTTTTTTATGATCTCATCTTCTAAATCCTTTGGCATATCCGAAGACAAAATAGCATCTCTTACTTTTTCTCCTCTTTCAGAAAGATTTCTCATATCGTGAGTGTTTAAATCAGAAAGAATTTTTTTTATTTTATCTTTTATTCCTGCTGCTTCAATGAAATATCTGTAAGCATTTGCAGTTATTGCAAAACCATTTGGAATTCTAACTCCTTTTTTTGTTAATTCTCTATACATTTCACCTAAAGAAGCATTTTTCCCTCCAACTAAAGGAACATCTTCAATTGTTAAATCTTTAAACCATACAACTCTTTCTTTTTTCTTGTCCATTTTTCACCACTCTTTATTAATATAACAAAACTGGTTATTTAAAAGTTTCTCAATCTTTATTTTCATGTTTTTTCAAGAGTTAAGTTTAAGAAGCATTTTTCATTTATTTGAAATAAGCGAGATGATTTAATGCAAAAGAAGGTTAAATTTTAGAAGAATCTTCTGTTGAATCTTTGTCAGCGAGGTTTTCTTCTAGTTCCTCTTCAAAAGAAAGCTTTAGCTTCTTTAATAGAGGTTCGCAACTAAAATTACTACAAGTTAAACTTTCAGCACGCATCTTGTAAATAAACGATCAAGAACTATATAAATATTATGAAAAAAGAAGAAGTCCCAAAACACGATATGAAGTATAATTTTAAAGAATATTGGAGTATGTTAAAGAAGTATAAGTGGACATTAATCCTTGTTTTATTTTTTGTTTTAATTCATGAAACAAAGCAGATAGCAGATAAATTTGTTTTTAAAGTTGCTATTGATAAAGCAACAGAATTTGCTGCAGGCACACTTGCTTTAACTTTATTTACAAAAACTTTACTTGTTCTTGCAGGAGTTTTTTTGATTTTGGTTGTTTTAAGTATTATCTCTAATTGGTTTAGGAATCATTTTTTGAATAAATTAGAGGTTTCTCTAATTTTTGATTTAAAACAAAAATATTTTCATCATATATTGGGTTTAGATCATAAATTTTACACTTCCCATAAAACAGGTAGTTTAATTTCAAGATTAACAAGAGGAGCAGGTGCAATGGAAAGAATGACAGACTCTTTGGCGTTTGAGTTTGCCCCATTAATTCTTCAAACAATCATCTTAACCTCTTCTCTTTTATATTTGGATAAGACTTCAGCTCTGATAATCTTCTTAGGAATGGTTGGTTTTATCTTTTTTAGTTTTATTATGCAGAAAAAAGTGAATAAGTTTAATTTGATTGCAAACAGTGCAGAAGATATTGAAAAAGGAAATATTGCGGATATATTCACAAATATAGATTCAATTAAATATTTTGGTAAAGAGAGAGTTATAAAGGATAAATATAAGAAATTAAGTTCTGATACCCAATCCAAGAGTTTGAAAGCATGGCAGGTTTGGAGAACTGTGAGTGCAGTTCAATCTTTTATATTGGGTATAACTACTTTCTTGTTGCTGTTTTTTTCATTTAAGAAATTCCTTGCTGGAGATTTAAGTATTGGTACTCTTACTTTTATTTATACAACTTTTCTTTCTTTAGTTGGTCCTTTGTTTGGTTTTGTTCATGGTATAAGAAATGTTTCAAGGTCAATGACTGATTTTCAGGATTTATTCCAATATGGTAAAATAGAGAACAATATTAAAGATAAACCAAATGCAAAAGAAGCTGCTTTCAAAAAAGGAGAAGTTGAATTCAATAAAGTCGATTTTGATTATGGAGGAAGAAATATATTCAAAGATTTTAATTTGAAAATACCTTCTGGAAAAAAAGTGGCTTTAGTTGGGCATTCAGGAAGTGGAAAAACTACTCTTGTTAAATTGCTTTACAGACTTTATGATGTGAATTCAGGAAGTATAACAATTGATGGAGAGGATATAAGAAATTTCAAACATGAGTCTTTAAGAAGTGAAATGGCAATTGTTCCACAAGAATGTGTTTTATTTGACGATACAGTTTACAAGAATATTGCTTTTTCTAATCCTCGTGCATCACGAAAAGAAGTTATGGACGCTATTAGGTTTGCACAATTAGATAGGATAATTGAAAATTTCCCAAACAAAGAAAAAACAATTGTTGGGGAGAGAGGAGTTAAATTAAGTGGAGGAGAAAAGCAAAGAGTTTCAATTGCAAGAGCCATACTTGCAAACAAGAAAATACTTGTATTGGATGAAGCTACTTCAAGTTTAGATAGTGAAACAGAATATGAAATACAAAGAGATTTAGCAAGATTAATGGAAAACAGAACAAGTATAATAATTGCACACAGGCTTTCAACAATAATGCATGCTGACATGATTGTTGTTCTTAAAGAAGGAAAGATAGTTCAGACAGGAACTCATTCTCAGTTGATAAATCAGCCTGGAGAATACAAGAAGCTTTGGAATTTACAGAAAGGCGGTTATTTAAGAGAAGAAGAAAGTGAATAAATGCGCTCCCCGGGAGTCGGACCCGGCCCACCTCGTTGGCAACGAGATATTCTACCGATAAACTAGGAACGCTTGAGTATAATTCATATTAACAAGAAGCATATTTAAAATTTTATATTCCTTTATTCATCCAAACATTTAAAAGTAAAAAACATCTTTTGTTATCATGGCTCAAAGTAACACCAATACTGATGCTAATATTCCTGAAATGGATTTAGATAAGAATTATAGTTCTAAAAAAGTTGCTGTTCCAGAAGCTCCAACATCTGAAAAAGATAAAAATGGAGAGAAAATAAAAAAAGAACTGGATAAACTTAAGGGATATATTATTAAAAAATATCCTTTCACACAGGCAATAAGTATTCTTCCTCCACAGTCAATAAAGGATTTTATAGAAGAAGAAACAGAGAATTTAAACAAAGAACAGGTTGAAAAATTACAGAAAAAAGTTCACTTAAATATTATAGTTCCAGACGAGAAGGAAAAAGAAATTCCTAAAATAAAGAAAGATATTGTTGAGCAAATTGAAAAAGCTAAACAAGAAGTTTGGATTTATATAAGAACTCCTTCTGAAATTTGGGAGATTTGCACTGACCAGAAATTTGAATTATATGCTGCAATGGCAATGTCTTATCCTCTTCACGATAAAGGTATTTTAGGTGCAATGAGAGTAACTGAAATACACAAATCCCTTGTATTACAAAAATTTGAAAAGTATGTTGTTTCTTATGTTTTAGGTGGAAGCTTGATAAGAGGGGAAGCAACAAAAGATTCTGATGTTGATGTTTTTGTTGTTATTAATGATACAGATGTTAAAAGAATGCCAAGACTTGAACTTAAAGAAAGATTAAGAGGTATAATTTATCAATATGTTGGAGAGGCAAGCGCTCTTGCAGGAGTAAACAATAAACTTGAACCTCAGATATATCTTCTTACTGATTTTTGGGAAGCTGTTAAAGATGCTCATCCAGTTATGTTTACTTTCATAAGAGATGGTGTTCCAATTTATGATAGAGGAACATTCATGCCATGGAAAGCTTTGCTTAAAATGGGTAAATTGAAACCTTCTCCTGAAGCTATTGATATGTTTATGAGTATGGGAGATGGAATAATTCCAAGAAGCAAAAGAACTTTATTGTCTGATATTTTTGTTAATATTTTCTGGGGGATTACAACTCCAGCTCAGGCTTTATTGATGTTGAATGGATGTCCCCCACCAAATGCAAAGAAAGAACTTGTGAGAGATTTTAAGAAAGAATTTTTGGACACAAAGATGATTGAAAAGAAGTATATTGATTTTTTAGAAAAAGTAATAAACACATGGAGAGATTATGAGCATGAAAAAATAAAAGAAATTTCAGGTACAGAGATTGATAAACTTCTTAAAGAAACAGAAGAATTTTTGAAAAGATTAAAAGAATTAAGGACTCAAATTGATAAGAAAGCTCAAGAAAAAACAATTGAAAAGATTTATTCCGATACTATAAGTCTTTTAAGTGCTATCTTTGGAAAGAAGTCGCAACAGCAATTAGTTTTGGAATTTGAAAAGAATCTTGTCAAAAAAGGAAAAATGACTCAACAGCACTTGAGAATTTTAAAGAACATTATCACAGCAAGGACAGAATTTAAAAAAGGAAAATTAGATGCACATAAAGTTGATAATGCAAGAAAAGAAGCTTCAACATTAATAAATGATTTAATTGAGTTTTCTCAGAGATGTGATATGGTTTTCCTTGAAAAAGGAAGAATGAAGCTTAAGTTTAAACAAGGAAATGGGGAGCTGCTTCTTTCAGGAGGAAATACTTTTTTGTTTAAAGACAATAAAGTTTTCAAGATAACTTCTAAAATGGAAGAATCCAATATGGAAGAAGTTTCAAAATCAATGGAAATTCAGAAGAACAAGAAAGATGTTGAATTTAATTCAAAAGTTTTTGATGTTCTAAAGAAAGAACTAGGTGAATTTGAAGTTGTATTGTAACTAAAAATTTCTTAAGATGAGAATAAAAAAATTGTTAAATCACTTAGAAAAAGAAGTTTATTGTGAGCTTAAGCCTTCAGTTTTATCAGGTGTTGGAGTGTTTGCTTTGAAGGATATTCCTCAAGGGATAAATCCTTTTATAGAAAAAGACGCTAAATATATTCCTGTTAAAGAAGATTATATAGAAAATTTAGATATAAATGTTAAGGAATATATAAAAAAATTATTTGTATATTCAAATGGGAATTATTTTTTACCTAAAAATGGAATACAAACTTTGTGTATAACCCATTATCTTAATCATTCGGATAATCCAAATATATTCACAAATGAAAATTGTGATGTTTTTATTGCTATGAGGGATATAAAAAGAGGCGAAGAATTGACAATTAACTATAATCTTTTTGATGATGCAAAAGAAGACTTTAGAAAATAAGTTAGTTTTTCAATAAAAAGATTTATTTAGTAGTGGTTTATGGATTTTTTATGAAATACTTGTTTATTCTTGGGAGAAACATTCCATTGTCTGTTGCAGAGATAAAGAGCTTTCTTAAACGAACTTCAAATAGTGTGCTTGAAGAGAAGCTTATAGGTAATGCTCTTCTTTTGGAGTTGTCTGATACTTTAGATGCAGGAACAGTTGATTTACTTGGAGGAACATTAGGTATTGGAATTGTTTTATGTAATGTTAAAGATATTGATAAAAAAGAAGTTTATTTTGGAACAGAGAACAATTTTAATTATGTTGTTTGGGATTTTTCAGAGCATACTTCTGCTGTCTCAGAGTATTTGAAAAGAAGATTCAGGTCTGAAGAATTAAGGGCAGTTGAAAAACAATTCGGAGGTTCAATTAAAACTCAAGGTGAAGGAATTATAAGAAAACCCTCTTCAAGTATTATTCATGAAGAATATTTTGTTTTTGAGAATTTATTTGGAAGAGTTATTCAGAAGTGTAATTACAAAGATATTGAAAAAAGAGACATGCAAAAACCTGTAAGAAGAGAAGAACTTAGTATTTCCCCAAGACTCGCTAAGA